>NZ_DAMBSA010000348.1:0-5046 GCF_032054795.1 Pantoea sp. CTOTU49201 | reverse complement strand
AACCTGCACGTTCATTACAGCATCGTGGTCCAGTTCGATAGCAACTGGTGCTTCATTTCCGCCATAGATGATGGCTGGGAATTTGTTTGCTACACGCAGGCGGCGGCTCGCACCCTTACCCTGGTCTTTACGTACTTCAGCGTTAATAGTGAACATTTGATGTCTCTTCAATAATTCCTGCTACAGGCGACCCAGCAACAGGACGGTTATTCAAACTGCTTTTACGGATGCAAAAGCGGGCGGCATTATAGCCCCAATGATGCCGCAGGGGCAAATGATTCCGCCGCTTATCGCAGCTCATTGGCGCGACGATAACGGCCCTGATAATCAAACATTTTTTCGCGGATCTGCCAAAAATGGCCTTTTGCGCGTGCCACCACAAAGTCCGGATGGCGTAATAAAGGCTGTAAGGCGATCACATCTGCTGCGGTTTGCCAGCCAAGTTCCACGCCTGGCGCGCGCTGATGCGGACGCATAAACAGCTGCTCAAAGGCTTTACGTTGTGCTGGCGTTTGCAGGCGAAAACGCTCGCTGACGCTGGTGCCATCTTCATCGAAATAGGTGGCTTTCAGCCATTCACCTTTGTCATCGCGTCCTTGCTCCAGCACCATGCCAGCACAGCGCAACACGCGCGCATCTTTCAGTTTCAGCGCGGCTTTCAGCATGTCATCCGGGTCGACCAGAATTTTGTCGCATTGATTGCAGCGCCGCGCGGCGATGTCATTCTCGGCGCCGCAATCCGGGCAGCTTTTAAAGCGGAAGCGGTAATCACACTGCTCGCGCTCGCCTTCATCATCTTCCAGCACGCCCTGACAGCGGCGACCAAAATGCTCAATGATGTGACCATCTTCAGTGGTTTTGCCCCAGAAGGTATTGGCGAATCCGCACGCGGGACAAAACACCTGCACCGGCTGATTGTCGCTGGCACCTTTCGGCGCGCCGACTTCAGGGGTAAAAAGATCGTGTGGATTTCCGGCGTAATCCAGCACCAGACAATCGGTTTTGCCGGGCGACAGGCGCAAACCGCGACCGACAATCTGCTGATAGAGGCTGACGGATTCGGTAGGGCGCAGAATGGCGATCAAATCAACGTGGGGCGCGTCAAAGCCGGTGGTCAGAACGGCGACGTTGACGAGGAACTTCAGCTGCTGCGCTTTAAATTCAGCAATCAAGCGGTCACGATCTTTCACCGCCGTTTCCGCCGAGACCAGCGCGCTGTTTTCGGGCAGCAGCGTGAGAATTTCACGGGCATGTTCCACGGTAGAAGCAAACACCATCACCCCGCGTCGATCTTCAGCAAACTCAGCAATCTGCCGGATAATATGCGGCGTCACGCGATGCTGTTGTTTCAGCTCGCGGTTGAGATCGGCTTCGCTAAACAGCCCATTATTCTGCGGGATCAGACGGCTGAAATCGTACTGCACCACCGGCATATCTAAGCGCTCCGGCGGCACCAGAAAGCCGTGTTTAATCATATAGCGCAGCGGCAGCTCATAAATGCAGTCGCGGAACAGTGCTTTCTCATCACCGCGCACCATGCCGTGATAGTGGAACTGGTAAATCCAGCCTTTGCCGAGACGGAAGGGCGTGGCGGTCAAACCCAACAGGCGCAGCTGCGGATTATGTTGCCGCAGGTGGGCGAACAGCAGCTGATACTGGCTCTCTTCGTTATCGCTAATGCGGTGACACTCATCGACGATCACCAGCGAAAAGGCGCTGTCGAAGCGATCGAGATTGCGCGCCACCGACTGCACGCTGCCAAACACCACTTTGCTTTCGCTCTGCTTGCGCTGCAAACCGGCGGCGAAGATGTCGGCTTGCAGGCCATACGCCTGATATTTACTGTGGTTCTGCTCCACCAGCTCTTTCACGTGGGCCAGCACCAATACTCGTCCGCGCGCTAACCGCGCCAGTTCAGCAATCACCAGGCTTTTACCCGCGCCGGTCGGCAGCACAATCACCGCAGGCGTAGCATGGCGACGAAAGTGGTTGAGCGTGGCGTCAACCGCCTCTTGTTGGTATGGGCGCAGGGTGAATGACATCGGGGCAAACTTTTTTCTGGAACGGACGCGCATTATGGCATGAAAGCCAGTTAAACGCAGGTTCACTACTGTTAGCAGTCTAAGGATCAAGCTATACTGCCCACACTTTCTTAACGGACAAAAACACCGTTTCAGTTTCCCCCGCAGTAACAGGCAAAGCGAATTCATGCGACTCGAAAAATTCATATCTCAGCAACTGGAAGTTAGCCGTGCTATCGCTGGACGCGAAATCCGCGCCAAAAAAGTCACCATTAACGGCGAAGTCGTGCGCGATGCGGCTTACAAAGTATTGCCAGACGATGAAGTCGAATACGACGGCAATCCACTGGTGGTGCAGCAAGGCCCGCGCTATTTCATGCTGAACAAGCCGCAAGGTTACGTCTGCTCAACCGACGATCCCGATCATCCCACCGTGCTGTTCTTTATCGAAGAACCAGCGGCGTTCAAGTTGCATGCGGCGGGACGTCTCGATATCGACACCACCGGTTTGGTGCTGCTGACCGACGATGGCCAATGGTCACACCGCATTACCTCACCGAAGCATCACCTGGAAAAAACCTATCTGGTGGAAGTCGAAGAGCCGATCGATCCAGAACTGGTTGAGAAGTTTGCTGCAGGTGTACAGCTGCACAATGAAAAAGAACTCACCAAACCGGCCGTGCTGGAGATTCTTGATGAGAAAGCGGCACGCTTGACCATCAGCGAAGGGCGCTACCATCAGGTCAAACGCATGTTTGCGGCGATGGGTAACCATGTATCGGCGCTGCATCGCGAACGTATTGGTGACATCGAGCTCGATGAAGATCTCGGTGAAGGTGAATATCGTGAATTGACCCAGCAAGAGGTCGACAGCATCGGCCTGCCAGAAGAACTCAAACAACGCAAATAGCGGGAGAACGCGGTGCGCAAGGAAAAGAATTCACCGGTTGGTTTAGTGGTCATCCTCGGATTGCTGGCGATGTTGATGCCGCTTTCGATTGATATGTATCTGCCGGCCATGCCGCAAATCGCCCATGAGTTTGCGGTTTCGGCGGGCAGCGTGCAGATGACGCTCAACCTCTACATCCTCGGTTTCGCCATTGGCCAGTTAGTGTATGGCCCGCTGGCAGATAGCTACGGACGTAAACCGGTGATTGTGCTGGGCACGCTGATCTTTGCCTGCGCCGCTGCGGCTTGTGCGCTGTCACAAACTATCGATCAGCTGATCTTTATGCGCTTCCTGCACGGCTTATCGGCCGCCGCTGCCAGCGTGGTGATCAACGCCTTAATGCGCGATACCTACTCGAAAGAGGACTTCTCGCGCATGATGTCGTTCGTGATGCTGGTGACCACCATCGCGCCTCTGCTGGCGCCGATTATCGGTGGCTGGCTGCTGTTGCTGTGGAACTGGCACGCCATCTTCTGGACGCTGGCGGGTGCCGCGCTGATCACCACGATGCTGGTGGTGACGCAAATCCGTGAAACGCTCAAGCCCGAACAGCGACAGCGTTTTCATCTGCGTACCACCTTGGGTAACTTTGTGGCGCTGGTGCGCCATAAACGCGCCTTCAGTTACATGCTGGCGAGCGGTTTCTCCTTTGCCGGATTATTCACCTTCCTCAACGCCGGTCCGTTTGTGTACATCGAAGTGAACCACGTTTCACCGCAGAACTTCGGCTATTACTTTGGCCTGAACGTGGTGTTTCTGTTCGTGATGACACTGATCAACAGCCGCGCCGTGCGCCGCTTTGGTCCGGTGAAAATGTTCCGCCTGGGATTGGTGATTCAGTTCGCGATGGGCGTTTGGCTGCTGATCTCCAGCGCGCTGGATTTAGGTTTCCTGTCGCTGGTGTTTGGCGTGGCGATGTTTATTGGCTGCGTCTCAACGGTATCGTCGAATGCGATGGCGGTGATTCTGGATGAGTTCCCGCACATGGCGGGCACGGCTTCTTCACTGGCGGGCACGCTGCGTTTTGGTGTCGGTGCGTTAGTCGGCGCGCTGCTCTCGTTAGTCAGCATTAACAGCGCATGGCCGATGGTGGCTACGATTGCGCTGTGCGCCACCATCTCGATTGTGCTGTTCACTTATGCTTCACGGCCTCAACAGGCAGCGTGACATCCTCAAGGTCGCCATGAACGGCGACCCTACATATCCTGAATCTTTCCGTAGGGTCGCCATTCATGGCGACCTGGCCTAACTTAAATCTCCTCCCTCACTCGCTAATCCCCATTCATTCGTTATGCTTAATGTTTCCATTATGTGAAAATTTAGAGATAAAAAAGTAACGAGATTGCGTCTAAAATGATTGTTAACCGCAGCCGAACACGGTAAACATAGGCATAAATGTGAGAAGCCTCGCAAATTATAAATTGGCTACATGCTTTGTGCTTAAAACGAGAAGGCAGACTGAATTGGTATTCAGAGCTAACCAGGTTGGGATTCACCACGTTATGCCGTCGTCGTGAATAAAGTTAACGTCTCTGGGGGCCGTATAACTATGCTGCAACTTTCCGTTGTGCATCGCTTGCCACAACATTATCGCTGGTCGCTTGAACATGCAGGTGAAATTGAGCGTCAGGAAGCGGCGAATGGCGTACATGCCGAAGATTTAGTGGTCCTGCGCCTGCTGAGCCACGATGGTCATCCGGCACTGGAAATTCTGCACCAGCTGAAAGAAACGCTGGCGCAGATTCAGGTCGAGTGCAAAATTGCCCAGTGTGAAGGGCAACCTTGTCTGCTGATTCAACGCGATGACGAAAGCGCGACCAACTGCTGCCTGAAAAATCAGGGTGTCGCTATCGCCGAAACCTTCGATGGTCACTGACTCAGATCTTTTCCCTGCGCTGACGCCAGTAGCTGCCGCGTGTAATCGGCTGCTGGTGCGTTAAACAGCGCTTCGCAATCACCTTGTTCCACCACTTCGCCCTGACGCAGCACAATCAGCTGATGGCAGAGCGCGCGTACCACCTGCAAATCATGACTGATAAACAGATAGGCGAGCTGATGCTGTTGCTGCAAACGACG
>NZ_DAMBSA010000347.1:0-5055 GCF_032054795.1 Pantoea sp. CTOTU49201 | reverse complement strand
CCGCTGGAAGATAACGCCATGGTGCTGATGCATTACGACAACGGCGCGGTAGGGCGCATGTGGGCCTCATCGATCAATGCCGGTTCGATGGACAGCCAAAGCATTCGCGTGATTGGTTCACGCGCCAGTCTGGAGTGGAGCGACTACAACCCAGGCGAGCTGAAATATGAAGTGCAGGGCCAGCCGAATCAGATCATGCATCACGGCATGCCGTACCTGCATGAAAGCGCTTTGGCAGATGAACGTCTGGGCGCACTGCATACCGAAGGTCTGGCGGAATCCTGGGCCAACATCTATCTGAAATTTGCTATCGCCATCCACGCCACCCAACAGGGCGACCAGAAGACTCTCGATAACCTGATCTATCCCGATATCAACGCCGGGATTGAAGGTGTGCGCTGGATCGAAAACTGCGTGCGTTCTGCGGACAACGGCGCGAGCTGGGTTAACTACGAATAAGGACTGCCATGAAACTTTCGTTTTGTACTGATAGCCTGGGTCATCTGCCGTTTGAACAGATGCTGGATAAGTTGCTGGAGCTGGGTGTTTACGGCGTTGAGATGACGACCGGCGGCTGGTCACCGGCACCGCATCTGCGTACCGAAGAATTGCTGGCGAGTGCCACGCAGCGTCAACAGCTACTGCAGGCGCTGGAAAGTCGCGGCATGTCGATTGCGGCGCTGAACGTGTCGGGTAATCCGCTCGATCCGGGCGAACTGGGCAACAAGCACAAGCGTGATACCGAAAACGCACTGGCGCTGGCCGGTGAACTGGGCGTGAAGAAAATCGTGATGATGAGCGGCCTGCCGCCCGCCAGCCCGCACGACACCATTCCAAACTGGATCACTTACACCGTGAGCTGGCCGCCGACGCTGAAAAACTGCCTCGATTATCAGTGGAATGAGGTAGCGATTCCTTACTGGCAAGGGCTGGTGCAGCGCGCCAAAAACAGCGGCGTGGAGAAGTTTGCGCTGGAGAATTTCAGTTCGATGCTGGTGTGGAATCCGGAAACCTTGTTCCGCCTGCGCGACGCGGTGGGCGATATGGTTGGACTGAACCTCGATCCCAGCCATCTGCTGTGGATGGGCGCGGATCCGATTGCCGCTGCGCGCGCGCTTGGCCCGGCGATTCATCACTGCCACGGCAAAGATGTGCGTCTGGAGCGCGGGCTGGTGGACATCAACGGTCTGCTGGAAACCAAGCCGGTGGAAGATGTCGCGAATCGCGCGTGGAACTATGTTGCCGTCGGTTGCGGCCAGGATCTGCAGTGGTGGAAAGAGTTCTTCTCGGTGGTACGCATGATGGGCTACAACGATTGGGTATCGCTGGAGATGGAAGATCTCACCATGTCGGTGGAAGCGGGCGTGACCTCCTCGATTGCGGCGCTTAAGCAAACCATTAGCCAGTAATGTCAAACCCACGGCGGGCAACCGCTCGCCGTGTTCTGTACATCGAGCCTTGCCTGCCTGATAATTCGTGGTTCACCCACTATTAAGAGGCACGCCATGCTGGAAAACCACCCACAGCGCGATGAAATCAGGCTGGAGAATGTGCTGGCGGCGTTGGGCAATCCGATGCGCATGACGGTGATCAGCATTCTGGCGGACGGCGGTGAACACACCTGCGGCTCGTTGCTGAAAGGCGTCTCCAAATCCACCTTAACTCATCACTGGCGCGTGCTGCGCGAAGGCGGCATTATCTGGCAGAAACCCTCTGGACGTGAAAATCTGCTGTCGCTGCGACGCGACGATCTCGATGCCCGTTTTCCGGGTTTGCTCGATTCGCTGTTAAGCGCCACTCAGCAAGATTCCTTGACCCGCACCACGCTGGATGACTTCCAGGTTAAATAACCCGCGCCCGCCCAGCCAGCGTAGCCACAACCATCTGTAGTGCCGCAATCACTAACAGCAGCATCAGCGGCCACTGCCAGTTGCCGCTAACATCATGCAGCAGGCCAAAACAGAGCGGGCCCAGCGCCGCTAATCCGTAACCGACGCACTGTGCCATGCCCGACAATTTCGACGCCTGAAAATGATCATGGGTGCGCAGATTAAACAGCGACAGGCAAATCACCATCGATGCGCCAGCGCCTAATCCCGCCAGAATCAGCCACAGCAGCGCATAATTCGGTGCCAATAACAGTCCGGCGACAGCGACAAAAATCGACAGCGAGGCGAGAAAACCAATCGCCCGCTGATCGCGCATTTTTCTCAGTGCACTCATGCAGGCCAGATTCGAAACGATGGCCACAATCTGATAGACAAACAGCATGCCGCCCGCTTCCAGCTGGCTAATGCCGCTATCTTGCGCGAAAGGCGTAAACCAACCAATCAGGGTGTAAAACACCAGCGACTGGCAGGCCATAAACAGCGAAACCTGCCAGCCTAAGGCCGCGCGCCACGGTGAGCGCGTTGACGTACTGTTGGCGCTGTTTTTTGCCTGAGACGCAGGCTTCTTCAGATACGGCAGCCAGGCTAACAGCGCGACGATCGCCGGAACCAGCCACACTGCTAATGAGAGTCGCCAGCCAGCGCTACTCAGCTCTGCGAGCGGCACCACCACGCCCGACGCAATGCTGGCGGTGATTGCCATGGTCATCGCGTACAAGCCAACATATCGCGCGGTGTGTTCGGTGAAATCACGTTTAATCAGCGGCGGCAGGAGCACGTTGGCCGCCGCAATCCCCGAGCTCAGGATGATGGTTCCCGCCCACATTGCATATTCACTGCCGCTGATACGCAGAATCGATCCCAGCGTGATGAGCAGCAACGCGCCCCATAAACTGCGCTCGAGACCAAAACGGTTGCCGAACCACGCGGCGGGTGGCGCTAAGGTAGCGAACATCAACAGCGGCAAGAAGTTGATCACGCCCGCGGCACTGGCGCTCAAGCCAAACGTCAGCCGGATGTTTTCCAGCACCGGGCCGACTGCGGTAATAGGCGTGCGCAAGTTGGCCGCTGTCAGCAGCAGTAAGAACAGGAAAAAACCAGAACGACGCAGAGCAGGATTCGCAGATAACGCGGTATGGGTCATATTTTCGCACCATAGCAATGAGGCAGACCGAGTCTGCTTATGGTGCGTTGGTTGACGTTAACGCTTACGCAGCGGGGATTGACCGCTGAAAGGAGGGCAATACTAACCAGTGGCTTTTATGATGTAAAGTTTCAAAAACCATCAAAGATAAAATCAACCGAGTCTTTAATCCTCTGGCGATAAACACGTGCATCCATCACCTGATCGCCAAGAAGCGACACGCGCACACTGGCCATTTCGTGAGTCATGACCAGAAATTCCTCGCCTTCAACCTGAATCACCGGATTAAGACGCTTAACTTGCTTTTTTTTAAACTGGTTTAAAGGGTAAAGCGGGATTACGATTCGTGATGCGAGTTCGCCGATAATCTCACTTTGAACGTCTACCAGATAAGGGTACTCGCTGTTCCTATTGGTATTGCGATAAATAAAATATTGCATGTCTAAAACGTCCTGTATTCATCCGACAATAAACCGTGTTCTTCGGTTATGCGATTGAGTTCCTGCAAACCTTCACTGTTTTCACGCTTCCATCTTTCCGCTTCAGTCGTACGAATTTCATGTTGCAAAGCTTTAGAGAGAATGGCGGATAAATTAAGCCCTGCCTCTCTGGCTTGCTCGAGTAGAGCAGGTTCAAGTGTCACACTGACGGTTTTTTTTTTGTCTTACGGCTGTAGAAGGCATAAATCCCCCATGTAGTTAACACGTGTATAAATGAGTGTGGTGAGTATGGGTGAAATCTGCGCTCTCTGCAATGCAGCGTTCTTAACGTGATATGGACTTTTAAAATCTCTAAACATGGTAAACCTTGCGCCATCGCTCATCCGCGTCCACCTTTAGTATTTCCCTTTTCCACAAATGGACGAACAATGCTCTGGTTATGGAACGTGCTTATCTTGTTGGCAACCGTGGTGGTGATGGAAATCGTCGCGGCGCTGTCGCATAAATACATCATGCACGGTTGGGGATGGGGCTGGCATCTGTCGCACCATGAACCGCACAGCGGAAAGTTTGAGCTCAACGATCTTTATGCGGTGGTATTTGCGGTACTGGCGATTGTGCTGATTTATGTCGGTGTGCAAGGCATGTGGCCGCTGCAGTGGATTGGTGCCGGGATGACGACGTACGGCGCGCTCTACTTCATGGTGCACGATGGACTGGTGCATCAACGCTGGCCGTTCCGCTATATCCCGCGCAAAGGCTATCTTAAGCGCTTATACATGGCGCACCGCATGCATCATGCGGTGCGCGGGCGTGAAGGCTGCGTGTCATTTGGTTTCCTCTACGCGCCACCGCTGAATAAGCTGCAAGCCACGCTGCGCCAGCGCCACGGACGTAAAATCAACGAGGACGCTGCCACAGACCAGCCGGACGCGGTTCAGGACGAGCCACACGCGAGGTGATCGCCAAACCTGCCCCTTTCACCAGCAGCGCCAGTTTTTCACCTTTACTGGTGCGCTGACGTGAATCCCAGGCGTGCACACCGGCGTGTTGAACTTTGACGCCAATTTCGCGATAAACGCCGCGAGCCGTAGCGATGGCCCACGCCGAGCGCAGCGGTAAACCCGGTAAACCGGATCGCGCCGAGTGATAATAGGGTTCCGCCTCCGCCACTAAACGTGCTGCCAGCGTAGCCAATGCTGCACGATGTTGCGGTGCAGTCAGCGTATCGGCGCGTAATCCCGCCTGATCGAGCCAGGTTTGCGGCAGATAGCAGCGGCCATTTTCGGCATCTTCGACAATGTCGCGCGCAATGTTAGTGAGCTGGAACGCCAGGCCTAAATCGCAGGCGTGATCGAGCACCGCTTCGTCGCGTACGCCCATTACGCGCGCCATCATCAAACCGACCACGCCCGCGACGTGATAGCAGTAACGTAGCGTGTCGTCGAAACTCGCATAGTGTTCATCGCGCGCATCCATGGCGAAGCCTTCCAGATGATCAAACGCCAGCTGTTGCGGCAACTGATGGATGATCGCCACTTCCTGAAACGCCCTAAAGGCCGGTTCATCCATGTGCGCACCG
>NZ_DAMBSA010000346.1:0-5066 GCF_032054795.1 Pantoea sp. CTOTU49201 | reverse complement strand
TGCAGGACTTGAGATGGTGCGCATAAAAATCAATGCAGTAGCAGACAGTGAACGCTTTCCCGAATCCGTTGATGTGATAGTCATTGGCGGCGGCATTATTGGCACGTCGGTGAGTTACGAACTGGCAAAACAGGGCGTTTCAGTAGCGCTGTTTGAAAAGGGCGTGATCGGCGGCGAACAATCCGGTCGAAACTGGGGCTGGGTTCGCCAGCAAAACCGCGACCTGTATGAGCTGCCGATGGCGATGCGCAGTTTGCAGCGCTGGGACGAGTTGAGCAGCGAAATCGGCCTCGATCTCGGCTTCTCGCGTCAGGGCATTACTTACGGCACGCAGAGCGAAAGCGATTTGGCGCGCTGGGAAGCGTGGGGCAAACAGGCGCAGCAGATTGGCTTCGTTAGCCATCTGATGACTGCGCAAGAGACGCGCGAGCGCATCGGTAACAATGCGCCGTGGATTGGTGGCGTGTGGTCGCCCAGCGATGGTCGCGCGGAGCCGTCACTGGCAGCACCGGCGATTGCTACCGGCGCGAAAAACCTCGGCGCATCGATCCAGCAAAACTGCGCGGTACGCGGACTGGATGTTTCCGGCGGACGCGTGACCGGCGTCTGGACCGAGCGCGGCCTGGTGAAAGCCAATCGCGTGATATGCTGCGGCGGCGCGTGGAGCTCACGCTTCTGCAAGCAATACGGCATCGAACTGCCGAGCGCCAATATTCTGGGTACCGCGTTCAAAACCACGGCGGCACCTGAAGTGATCAAAGGTTGTCTCAGCACCGGCGGGTTGTGCATTCGTCGTCGCCAGGATGGCAGCTACACCGTGGCGCTCTCCGGACGCGGGCAAATTGACCTCGCACCGCAAAACATCCGTTACGCCACCAAGTTCTATCCGATGTTTCGCAGCAAGATCGCTAAGAAGCTGAAGATGCGCATTAATGGCTCGTTCTTCAACGGTCCGGAAGCCGCCGGTTCGTGGTCCAATCAAGGTGTGTCGCCGTTTGAGAAGATCCGCACCCTTGATCCGGCACCGGATAACGGCATTGTGCAGGAAGCGATGCAGGCGCTGGTGCAGCTTTATCCGGAGTTGAACGGCATTAAAGTGGATCACGCGTGGGGCGGCTGGATTGATACCACGCCGGATCTGGTGCCGGTGATTGATGAGATGACCAGCATGCCGGGCTTGTTTATCGCCTCCGGCTTTAGCGGCCACGGTTTTGGTATCGGGCCGGGCGCAGGCTTGCTGTGCGCGCAGATGGTGAATAACAAACCGTTGTTCACCGATATGAAGCCGTACAGTCTGGCGCGTTTCGCCAAAGGTCAGGCGATCCGTGAACCGCAGATGATGTAATCACTACCGTGCGACCGTAGGGTCGTCATTCATGACGACCTTTCCGCTGACCGCACGATACGCTTTTCAGGTCGCCATAAATGGCGACCCTACAAATCACACATCTAACCGATGAATCACGTTCACAAACTCATGTACGCCGCTGTTAATTTCACGCAGGCTGCGTGACAGCACGCTGATTTTATCCTGTTCGGTCACCACAAACTGCTTCACCTCATTGAGCTGCTGCTCCATCTGCGCAATCAAACTGGCGTTATGTTCCACCACCTGGGTGATCTGCTTGGTGGCGCTGGAGGTGGATGCCGCCAAACGTCGTACTTCACCCGCCACCACGCTGAATCCACGGCCCGCTTCACCGGCGCGCGCCGACTCAATCGCCGCATTCAGCGCCAGAATATTGGTTTGCGAGGCAATCAGGTTGATGGTCTCGACCACTTCGCTAATGCTTTTCGCAGAGGCGTTGAGCTCGGCACCAATCGCCGTCGCTGCATTGACTTGCACCGCCACCAGTCCAGAGTTGCGGATGGTTTCATCCAGCACCTCATTGGCGTTGTCGGTGATTTGTGAGGTCTCTTCAGATGTGGTCAGCGCGATGTCGGCCACACGCTTGGCGGCTTCCACGCGCGCGGTGATATCCGAGGCGATTTTGATCACCTTGTAGACCTTGCCATCCGCGTCATAAACCGGGTTGTAGCTAGCTTCAAGCCAGATGCGTTCGCCGCTGGCGGTTTTTCGTTCGAAGCGGCCAACAAAGTGTTCACCTTTGGCCATCTTGCGCCAGAAGTCCGGATTTTCGCGGTAGAAGTTATCGAAGCAGAAAATACGATGATGTTGCCCAACAACCGAATCCAGCTCGTATCCCATGTGCTTCAGGAAATTATTGTTGGCCGTGAGGATTTGACCCTCTGGGGTAAATTCGATTACCGCCATGGAAAGATCCAGCGCGGTGATCACCACTTCTTTGTGCTCCAGCTCCTGATGACGTTCTGTAATATCCGAAGCCACCTTGATCACTTTGTAAACATGGCCTTTGTCATCGCTCACCGGGAAATAGGTGGCGCTGAGATAGAAGCGCTGGCCTTGCTTATTGAAGCGCTCAAAAATGCCAGTTACCGATTCGCCCGACGCCAGCGTTTGCCAGAATGCGAGGTAGTTGGAAGATTGGCTGTGTTGCGGGCTGCAGAAGATGCGGTGATGTTTCCCCTGAATCTCATTCAGCTGGTAGCCGGTGGTGGCAAGGAAGAGGTGATTGGCAGTGAGAATCTCGCCATTGGGCGTAAATTCAATCCATGCCACATGCTGTTTGATCGCATTGATATCTTTAACCACATCGCCACTTTTATAAAACGGCAAGGTAAGACTCGACTTTTTCACACCAAACATGGGAAGCCTCAGGCGATTATTGTGCTGTTGAACGTAAGGCGTGCAGCACCAATCTGCTCACGTTCAGGACGTGTCGCTTAGGCTGCCCGCAGATCCCCTTCGCCGTACACTTCAAAGTGTCTCTGTGCGCCGCAGCGCCGCATGGGGGTATTTAATTAACCGACCTGATGTTTTCAAAGGTACCGATCAGAGCGTAGTCGAACTCTGCATCGTTAGTTATCGGCGGCCTTATTTAAAGGTTTAATTTAAATGCATGTAAAAGAGCTGTTCATAAACTTTGGTTAATTTGCCGCTGCAAACTGGCATAACGCCTCCTTCCTGACTAAACAGTTAAACGTCCTTGATATTTTCCTTACGCATTCCTGATGCGATGTTGCGGGTTCGCTTGATGCGCGGACCTAACCTTTTGCCGGTCAGACGACGTAACTCTGGCCCATCACGGAGTTGATGATGAACAACCACAAATCTGCGCTTTCCGCTGTCGCCATCGCCACACTTAGCGCGTTGCTGACGCCTGTTCCCGCGCTGGCATGGGATAGCCTGACCGTGTTTGGCGATAGCCTAAGTGATAGCGGCAACGTGGGCCGCTTTACCTTCGACGGTGCACAACATCCTTTATATGACGAGATTCTTGCCGCGCATTTAGGTGAGGACTTGCAACGTTCTTCGTTGGGCGGCAGCAATTATGCGCAGGGCGGCGCGGTGTCGGTGCCGAAGCTCGATCCGGATTTAAACACTCAGGATCAACTGGCGGGTTATCTCGCCTCAACCGGCGGCCGCGCTGACAGCAACGGTTTGTACATCCATTGGGTCGGTGCCAACGACATCGCCGCTGCCGTCATCAATCCGTTAACCGCCAGCGAAACCATCAGTAACAGCGCCAATCAATCGGTTGCACAGATCAAAACGCTGCTGGATGCCGGCGCGGGAGCGGTAATCGTGCCCACGGTTCCGCAACTCGGTTCAACGCCTTATATGATCCAAACGGTGCTGCGCGTGTTAGGCACTGCAGCCACGCCAGCCATGGTGGCGGCGTTTCAGTCGCTGGATAGCGTCACTACGCCAGATAAAGCCGCGCGACAACAGGCGGTGCAGGATGCCTTTACGCAAGCAGCGGGGGAAGTCTCTTCCGTTCCGGCGGTGCGCGACGCGCTGGCGCAGCAGCTCTACACCGCATGGCAGGAACTCAGCGAGCAGGTTACCGCGCTGTCCGACGGTTATAACCAGCAGGAAGAAGCGGGACTGGCGACACTGAATGGCAATATTGTGCGCGTTGACATCGCCGGGCTGTTCGATGAAGTGATCGCCAATCCGACGCAATATGGCTTAACCAACACCATCGGCATTGCGTGTCCTATCGGGACGTCAGCGGATGAGTGCCAATCCAGCACGCCAGGTTTCTCCAGCGCGCAGGATTACCTGTTTGCCGATCGCCTGCATCCAAGCCCAGCGGTGCACGCGATGATCGCAGATTACATCCAGTCTATTCTGGATGCACCGGCGCAAGTGGCGGCGCTGTCACAATCGCCACTGATGATGGCGCGTGACACACAAAACACGCTCGATGGGCATTTGCAGCAGCAGCGTCAGCAGCCTGCCAGCGCCGGACAGTTCACGGTGTTTGGCGGTTACGCCGGGCAGCATGTTGATTATCAGGGCGACAGCTGGAGCAACGGCGATGCTAATACCACCAACTTAACGCTCGGTATCGGCTATCAGCTCACCGACAACTGGCAAACCGGCGTGCTGTTCTCCAACACCAATCAGCGCCAGGAACCTTCTTCCAACTACGATTACAAACTGCGCGGCAATTTAGTGGCGCTATATAGCCAGTTGACGATGTTCGATCAGGGCTGGATCAACGCCGATCTGCACTATGCCGATCTCGATTTCGACAGCATTGAGCGTGATATCCACATCGGCCCGGCCAAACGTACCGAGCAGGGCAGCACCAGCGGTAAACTGCTTGGCATGCGCGTGCAAACCGGCTGGACGTTGCCGCTAACCGAAAATCTCAGCACCGGACCGGTCGCCAGTTATGCGCTGGATTACGGTCGCGTCGGCGGTTATAGCGAGAACAGCGACAGTAGCACCGCGATGCGCTACTCCGATCAAACCACCCATTCACAGATCGGCTCAGTCGGCTGGCGCATCGACAGCAAACAGTGGGTGGTGAATCCGTGGGCGCAGGTGAGTTATAACCATCAGTTTGGCGATTCCGATTCAACGGTGCGCGCCGGGCTGAAATCGACCCGCACCTCGTTCGAGCGCAGCATTGAGGCGCGTGATAAAAACTGGCTCGATCTGTCGGTGGGCGCCAACGTGCCGTTCGGCGAAA
>NZ_DAMBSA010000345.1:0-5096 GCF_032054795.1 Pantoea sp. CTOTU49201 | reverse complement strand
GAAAACAGCAGCGTCCAGCCAAAGATCGCCAGAAACGGTTTTTGAATCCCTTCATCGGTAAACACACGAATGAAATTCTTCCAGCCGGTATTCACCGTAAAGCCCGGACTCAGCGCTTCGCCGCTACTGTTCTGATAGAAACCGCTCTCACGATTAGCCTGATACAGCACGCCGCTTTGCTGATTTTTCAGGTCGCCGTTGGCTTGCAGCACATACAGCGGGCGCGTACCGGAGAACTGGCGCAGCGAGCTCATCACCACCAGGCGGCCATCCGGCAGTTCGGCCTGAATCTGGTTCAGCGCCTGGCGATTGGTGGTGACAATGCGCAACGTGGCGCGTTCGCCCGGCGGTGGCGGGGCGCTGGTCAGTTTCAGCTTTTGCGATCCACCGAAAGCAAACGCAGGCGAAACGAAGGTTTGCCCGTTGGCCGCTTCGGTCAACACCAGCTGCCAGCGTTCGCCCGCCGGGATAAGCGAGAAGTTCAGCGCCGAACCGTCCTGATATTGACGGCTCAACAACACCTGTTGCGCACGTTCCAGCGTCAGCTGATTGGTGCTGCTGTAGTTGGTAAAGGCAATCGCCACGGTGCAGGCGAGGGGAAATAGCACGAACAGCGCCATACCGGCGAGGCCGGGATAGACATAGCGCCAGGCATAGGCACGACGATTGGCATAAATCCAGATGCCGACGGCGCTGATAATCAGCGTCACCAGCGCAAACAGATATTCACCTTTTGCATACATCAGCACGAGCAGATAGCCGACCAGCAGACAGCAGATACCGAGAAAAAGAGCCTTCAGCACGGCGCTGAACCGTGCTGTTTTCGGTTTTCCTGACATGATGCGGTTTTCCTTAACAGCCAGTAACGAGCCGGATTGCGCCGGCTCTGGTAGAGAGGATTACTTGTTGAGTCGTGCCTGCGCATCTTTCAGCGCCGCATCAACGCTTTGACGTCCGCTCAACGCATTCAGCGTGGCGGTGCGCATCGCGTACCAGAAGGCGGCCATCTGCGGAATGTTCGGCATGATGTCGCCGTTACGCGCGTTGGTCATGGTGGCGGCGATACGTTCATCCTTCTCCAGCGTCTGCTGGAACGATTTCAGCGCCACCGCGCCGAGCGGTTTGTCTTTATTGACCGCATCCAGGCCGGCGTCGGTCAGCAGGTAATTTTCCAGGAACTCTTTGGCCAGCTCTTTGTTCGGGCTGGCGGCATTGATCCCAGCACTCAGAACGCCGACAAAGGTTTTGGAATTTTTGCCGTTCAGCGTTGGCAACAGCGTGACGCCGTAATTGATTTTGCTCTTGTCGATGTTGCTCCACGCCCACGGCCCGTTGATGGTCATGGCGGTTTGCCCTTTGTTAAAGGCGGCTTCGGCGATGGAGTAATCGGTATCGGCATTCAGCGTTTTCGCCTTTACCTGATCGACAAGGAATTTCATGCCCGCTTTGGCGCCAGCGTTATCCACACCGGTATCTTTCACGTCGTAGCGGCCATCGTTGAGCTTAAAGGCATAGGCGCCGCCCGCCGCCAGCAGCGGCCAGGTGAAGTACGGCTCCTGCAGGTTAAACATCATGGCGCTCTTGCCCTGCGCGCGCATTTTCTTATCGATGGCGGCAATCTCTTCCCAGCTTTTTGGCGGCTCAGGCAGCAGATCTTTGTTGTAGATGAGGGACAAGGATTCCACCGAAATCGGATACCCGATCAGCTTGCCGTTGAAGCGCACCGCGTCCCAGGTAAACGGGAAGATTTTCTCCTGGAAGCGCGCGTCCGGCGAGATCTCCGCTAACAAGCCTGACTGCGCATAACCGCCGAAGCGATCGTGTGCCCAGAAGATGATGTCCGGGCCGTCGCCGGTGGCGGCAACCTGCGGATACTTCTCTTCCATTTTGTCCGGATGCTCAACCGTCACCTTGATGCCGGTTTCCTGCTCAAACTTTTTACCCACTTCAGCCAGGCCGTTGTAGCCCTTATCGCCGTTGATCCAGATGACCAGTTTTCCCTCTTCAATCTTTGCAACGGCAGAAGCTGAAAACAGCACGGCCGTCAGGGCGGAAAGGGCAAGAATGCGTGCACCGGTTTTCATTGTCATAACTCCATCCTGTTAGCGGAAACGGAAATCGTTTTACCTGCCACATTGTGAGTATCTGCCGCCGCTTCTCATCCTCCCCGGCTCTACGCCTGGCTTTCATCTGATGTGATCTGTGTTGCAAAAACACCCGGTTATCACGGACTGGCGCACACAATCGTCGCTCTGCTCTGCGTCATAGCTCACAAAAATGGTTGCCTGCCGCGTTTTATCAGACGCGTCTGCACGATCTCCTCCTCCCGTCTCCTCCCCCACGCTGACGCGCTGCGGTGGAGGATGTCGGCCTTGATCTCCTTGCCCATAGTGGTCGCCGGGGTCTGTCCGCCGACTTGCGGACAAGGAATAGCAAGCTGAGAGGAAAGCATCATGTCGAGCGTTACGTTGCGCAGTGTCTCCAAGGTGTGGGGCGAAACTGAGGTGTCGAAAAACATCAGCCTTGAGATCGCCGAAGGAGAGTTCGTGGTTTTTGTCGGACCGTCAGGCTGCGGCAAATCGACGCTGCTGCGCATGATTGCCGGGCTGGAAACCATCACCAGCGGCGATCTGTTTATTGGCGACAAACGCATGAATGAGGTGCCGCCCGCCGAGCGCGGCATCGGCATGGTGTTTCAGTCCTACGCGCTGTATCCCCATCTTTCGGTGGCCGAGAACATGTCGTTCGGCCTGAAGCTGGCGGGCACGCGCAAAGCGGAGATCCAGCAGCGCGTCAATCAGGTGGCGGAAGTGTTGCAGCTGGCGCATCTGCTGGAGCGTCGTCCGAAAGCGCTGTCGGGCGGTCAGCGTCAGCGCGTGGCGATTGGCCGTACGCTGGTGGCGGAACCGCGCGTGTTTTTACTCGATGAGCCGCTTTCCAACCTCGATGCTGCGTTGCGTGTGCAGATGCGCATTGAGATCTCGCGCCTGCATAAGCGCCTGAAGCGCACCATGATTTACGTCACCCACGATCAGACCGAAGCGATGACGCTGGCGGACAAGATCGTGGTGCTGGATGGCGGCCACGTTGCCCAGGTCGGCAAGCCGCTCGAGCTTTATCACTATCCCGCCAATCGTTTCGTCGCTGGTTTTATCGGCTCACCACGCATGAATTTCTTACCGGTAAAAGTCACCGCCACCGCCATCGATCAGGTGCAGGTGCGTTTACCGAATACCCAACTGGTGTGGCTGCCTGTCGACAGCGCGGGTGTGCAGGTGGGCAGCAACATGTCGTTAGGCATTCGTCCCGAACATCTGCTCTCCAGCGATATCGCTGACGTCACCCTTGAAGGCGAGGTGACGGTGGTCGAGCAGCTGGGACACGAAACGCAAATTCATATCCAGATTCCCGCCATTCGTCAAAGCCTGGTTTATCGCCAGGAGGACGTCGTGCTGGTAGAAGAGGGCGCCCTGATGGGCATCGGCCTGCCGCCTGAGCGTTGCCATCTTTTCCGTGAAGATGGTAGCGCCTGTCGCAGGCTGCATCAGGAGCCCGGTGTTTAGCCCTGCAAAACAATAAAAGCAATGACCTCAGGAGATAGAAAATGTTAACTCTGCGCAAACTCCCTATCGCGGTTGCTATCGCGGCAGGTACGCTCGCTGCCCCGTCGATGGCAGTCGATTTTACCGGCTATGCCCGTTCCGGCATCGGCTGGACCGGCAGCGGCGGGGAACAGCAATGTTTTCAGGCCACCGGCGCACAAAGTAAATACCGTCTGGGCAACGAATGTGAAACCTACGCTGAGCTGAAGCTGGGCCAGGAAGTGTGGAAAGAGGGCGATAAGAGCTTCTATTTCGATACCAACGTCGCCTATTCGGTTTCCCAGCAGAATGACTGGGAAGCGACTTCCCCGGCGTTTCGTGAAGCCAACGTGAAGGGCAAAAACCTGATTGATGCGCTGCCAGGTTCCACCATCTGGGCCGGTAAGCGTTTCTACCAGCGTCATGACGTACATATGATCGACTTCTACTACTGGGATATTTCCGGTCCCGGTGCCGGTCTGGAAGATGTGGATCTCGGCTTTGGCAAACTCTCTTTTGCCGCCACGCGCTCCTCGGAAGCGGGCGGTTCTTACACCTTCTCCAGCGATCAGATTCGTGATTACGCCACCAGCACCGCCAACGACGTGTTTGATGTGCGTTTAGCCGGCCTCGAAACTAACCCGAACGGCGTGCTGGAGTTGGGCGTCGATTATGGCCGCGCCAACGCGCGTGACGGTTATCGCCTTGAAGATAACGCCTCCAAAGATGGCTGGATGTTCACCGCCGAACATACGCAGAGCATGATGAAGGGCTACAACAAGTTCGTGCTGCAGTACGCCACCGATGCGTTGACCTCACAGGGCAAAGGCGTGCCGCAGGGTACCAACATCAACAACAGCGGCAGCATGTATCGCGTACTCGATCACGGTGCAATTAACCTCGCCGATCGCTGGGATCTGATGTACGTCGCCATGTACCAGAATACCGACCTCGACAACAACCGTGGTACCGAGTGGTACACCGTGGGCGTGCGCCCAATGTACAAATGGACGCCGATCATGAGCACGCTGCTTGAAGTGGGCTATGACAACGTGAAGTCGCAGCAGGTGAACGAGCGCAACGGCCAGTACAAAGTGACGCTGGCACAACAGTGGCAGGCGGGCGACAGCATCTGGTCGCGTCCGGCGCTGCGTCTGTTCGCTACCTACGCCAAGTGGGATGAGAAATGGGGCTACAGCAAAGACAGCTCAGGTGATTTGACCTCCTTTGCCTCTAACGACAGCAGCGGCAACGGCATTCTGACCAACAGCCGTGGCAACAACGATGAAGTGACATTCGGGGCGCAGATGGAGATCTGGTGGTAACGCTCCCGCTTGTGGCTTAACTGAGACCCTCTCTTTTTGGCGCGGCGCGCCATTGCCTGGTTCGCGCCGCCGCCTGACAGCCTTTTGAGGTTTTACAATGAGAATGAAAAAAACGGTTTTTGCGCTCTGCCTGAGCGCCGCGTTGCTGGCCGGTCAAAGTATACCGGTGTTTGCTGATGTCAATCTGGTG
>NZ_DAMBSA010000344.1:0-5124 GCF_032054795.1 Pantoea sp. CTOTU49201 | reverse complement strand
TATTGATATTACGCACAAAACTCTGGTCCAGTTTAATGGCGTCAATAGGGACGCGCGCCAACTGGGAAAGTGAGGAGTAACCGGTACCAAAATCATCAAGATGCACTTGCGCGCCCAGTTCCTGAAACTGCTTCATCAGCATTAGCGCGCCAGCTTCATTCTCAATCAAACAGCTTTCCGTCAGCTCGATATCAATCGGACAGTCGGTCAAACCGGCTTCGTTCAGCGCATGTTTCAGGTCGGTATAAATACTCTGGTCAATCAGCTGTTTAGCCGAGACGTTAACGGCGACGCGCAGATAGATGCCTTCGCTACGCCACTTGATGATCTGCTGTAACACATTCAGCATCACCCAGCGGCCCAAAGGCACAATCAACCCGGACTCTTCGGCATACGAAATAAAGTCGCCCGGCGGCACCAAACCGCGCTCCGGGGAATTCCAGCGCACCAGCGCTTCGGCGCTCAGCACTTCGCCTTCGGCATTGAGTTTTGGCTGGTAATGCACTACCAGATGATCCAGCTCGAGCGCTTTGCGCAGGTTGGTATCGAGCCACAGATACTCAAACACGCGCTGATTCATCTCGTTAGCGAACACGCAAAACTTGCCACGACCGTTCTCTTTGGCGTGATACATCGCGGTATCAGCGTTACGAATCAGGCTTTCACGATCTTCGCCATGTAGCGGGGCGAGGGCGATGCCAATTGAGCAGCCGCTGTAAACTTCAATCAATCCAATACGGAACGGCTGACGCAGTCGCTCGAGAATGCGCGACGCCATCGCTTCCAGCGCCGCCTGGCTGGTGTGTTCCGCCAGCACCACAAACTCATCGCCACCAAGGCGCGCCAGCGTCTGATCTTTGCCAAGGCAACTGAGGATGGCCAGCGACACCGCTTGCAGCAGTTGATCGCCAAACATATGGCCGTAAGCGTCGTTCACCTTCTTAAAATTGTCTAAATCGAGGTAAACCACACCGGTTTGACTGCCATTCGCCAGCTCCAGTGCCAGACTAATCTGCTGATGAATAGCGTTGCGATTGGGCAAGCCGGTCACGGTATCGGTGTTGGCCAGCACGCGCAGGCGTTCCTGAGCGCGGCGCTCTTCAGTTATGTCGGTTCCGGAACAGATGAGGAAAATTTCATTTTTTCCGCTACCGCTGTGAACGAACTTATTACGAAACAGAAACAGTCGCTGACCTTTACGGGTTTTTATCCAGCGTTCAACTTCGTAAGAACTGCCTTCACTGAAGAATCCGGCGATATTACGGCGTGATGCCTGCGCTTCCTGCTTGGTCATAAACAGCTGGAATACGTTGCGGCCAATCACTTCCTGCTCTTTCAGCCCGGTGTACTCTTCACTCAAACGATTGAAACGCTGGATATTGCCGCGCTGATCGAGGATCACGATTACTGAGTTCGCCTCAGAAACCACTTGCTCGGCGAAGGATAATCCCAACGTCAAATCACGCGCGACAGCCGAGGTATCGCCCCAGGCTGAAGAGGTGCCTGCCCAGGTCGATTGATTGACTTTACGACCGACAAAATGCATCGGAACGGGTTCGCCATGCAGCGACAGCGTGAGGTTAATACTTGAGGTAATGACCGTCATCGCACGTAATAAACTGGCTTGTGCGGGAGTCAGCGGCACCGCCATATTGGTGTTCGCGTTCTCATCTTCGGCAAAATGCAGAGCATCACTATCTGAAGTTAAACGCCAATGAGGGCTGGTGGTGCCAAACAAGGTGTATAGCAATGTTTGCCCTTGTTCATCGGTCATGGAAACTTCCTCCGGGGGAATGCTCAGCGGGCGGTATCTCATTATTTTAGCAACAGTATTCAACCTCCTGCGCCAGCACAAGATGCAATCCAAATATATTTTTGTTTTTATTAAAGAATGGCACGAAAAAGCCCCGACAAGCGGGGCTGATCCTGGTTAGCAAGGGCACTTACCCAGTTTTCCGGCCTGGCTGGGAAAGCGGGCATCGAGGCAGTGACGGTGAAACGCGCGCTCATCCATGGGGGCGATAGTTGGATGATGTTCGCGCATATGCTTCAGATAAGTTTGATAGTCATGAACGCCGACCATTAAACGAAAACTTTGCTGCAATCCCTGCCAGATGCGTTGCCAGCGCGTAAGATTTTGCCCAGCCGTAGCGGGTGCGATTGGTAAGCACTGCTGAATCTGCCACGCTCCGGTAGGTTTTCTCCAGTGATAAATGGACTCAGACATTTCGCACCTCTTTACGCAGTGAGATCTCGGATTCATGGGTAGTCGGCACGTTGCTATTGAGCGCCCGACGAATCACGAAGAAGGCTGAAACCAGCATGGTCACCGCCACCAGCATGAAGAAAGCACACAGGGCCGCGTTAATTTGATTGCTGAAGACGATGGTTTGCATGTCGGCGACGGTTTTCGCCGGGGCGATGACAATGCCGTCATCAATGCCTTTGCGGAACTTGTTGGCCTGCGCGAGGAAACCAATCGATGGCTTCTCGTGGAAAATCTTCTGCCAGCCCGCGGTCATCGAGGTAATAAACAGCCAGGCGGTCGGCACGATCGTCACCCATGCATACCGCTGCTTCTTCATTTTGAACAGCACCACGGTGCCGAGAATCAGCGCCATTGACGCCAGCATCTGGTTGCCGATACCAAATAGCGGCCACAGCGTGTTAATGCCGCCGAGCGGATCGACCACGCCCTGATAAACGAAGAAGCCCCAGCCCGCCACCGCAACGGTGGTTCCCGCCATGTTGCCTAACCATGAACGGTTATTCGCCATTGATGGCACCACGGTGCCCACCAAATCCTGCACCATAAAGCGACAGGCGCGGGTTCCGGCATCCACAGCGGTGAGGATAAACAGCGCTTCAAACAAGATGGCAAAGTGATACCAAAACGCCATCATGGCGCGACTGTTAAACACTTCGGTGATGATATGTGCCATGCCAACCGCAAAGGTGGGTGCGCCACCGGCGCGGGAAAGAATGGTGCTTTCGCCAACGTCGCGCGCAATGCCGCTCAGCATTTCTGGCGTCACCACGAAGCCCCAGCCGTTAATCACCTGCGACGCACTTTCCACTGTGGTGCCAATCAGCGCGGCGGGTGAGTTCATGGCAAAGTAGACGCCCGGATCGAGCACCGAGGCGCAAATCAGCGCCATGATCGCCACAAAGGACTCCATTAGCATCGCGCCGTAGCCGATAAAGCGGATATGGCTTTCGCGCTCCACCAGTTTCGGCGTGGTGCCGCTCGACACCAGCGCATGGAAACCTGAAATGGCACCACAAGCAATAGTGATAAACAGGAACGGGAACAGCGCGCCGGAGAAGACCGGTCCGGTGCCATCAATAAATTTGGTCACCGCAGGCATTTTCATCTCGGGCATGGCAAACACGATGCCGATGGCCAAACCAATGATCACGCCGATTTTCAGGAAGGTAGAGAGATAATCGCGCGGTGCCAGCAGCAGCCACACCGGCAGTGAAGAGGCCACAAAGCCATAAATCACCAGCACCTACGTCAGCTCCGTGCCTTTCAGCGTGAACAGCGGGCCCCAATAGGGATCGGCCGCTACGTTACCGCCGTAAATAATCGCCGCCATCATCAGCACGAAGCCAATAATCGACACTTCCGCGATTTTGCCCGGACGCAGGAAACGCATATACACGCCCATAAACAGCGCAATCGGAATGGTCGCGGCAATAGTGAACAAGCCCCACGGACTGTTGGCCAGCGCCTTCACCACCACCAAGGCCAGCGCAGAGAGGATGATGATCATCACGCCCAGCGCGCCGAGCATGGTCACTACGCCAGCGAATGAACCGAGTTCCTGGCGCGCCATCTCACCGAGCGAGCGGCCATCACGGCGCGTTGAGATAAACAGAATCAGGAAATCCTGCACCGCACCGGCAAACATCACGCCAACCAGAATCCAGATGGTGCCAGGCAGGAAGCCCATTTGCGCCGCGAGGATCGGGCCGACCAGCGGGCCCGCACCGGCAATCGCCGCAAAATGGTGACCGAACAGCACCCATTTATTGGTGGGCACATAATCAAGGCCATCACTTAAGCGCTCCGCCGGCGTGCGACGACGATCGTCCAGTTCGAAGATGCGCTTAGCGATAAACAGGCTGTAAAAGCGATAGGCAATGCTGTAGCAGGCGACGGAGGCAATCACCAGCCAGACCGCGTTGACGTGTTCGCCACGGCTGAGGGCCAGCATGGCAAATGCGCCCGCGCCAATTAACGCCACCGCTAACCAGATGAGACTGGTTTTGACGTTGTTCATGAGTTAACTCCTTGTAGGGACCGGGAAAAGAAGCGATCGAATACAACAAGTTAAAAGTAATGTAATGAATTGTTAACGACAGGCAGAGGCGTTAGAAATGTGAAGCGGAAAGCAAATTTAACATTTGCTAAAGCGGGCGGAGAGAAATGCGGGATAACGGCTGTTATCCCGCCAGTTTTCATGCTCAGGCGGCCGGACGTGCGACCACGCTGCGGGTTTCCATACGCACTTCGGCGATGGTGACATCGATGATGTCTGTAACACGGTAAGCGACTTCACCTTTTACCTGCACGGTGCCGCTTTCCTGCGAGCACACCAGCTCATCACGCACCGCGTGGATGAACGGTGCAGGGATAAAGGCCACCGCGCCATTCTCCTGCAGGCGCACGCGCATGCCGCCGCGAGACACGTCGATGATCTCGGCGCTGAACTTGCGATCGGTACCGGCAAATGGCGCGAGGAAGCGTGCGTACAGCCAGTCACCGACATCGCGCTCGGCCATGCGGTTCAGGCGACGACGTTCGCTCATGATGGTTGTCAGCTCATCCTGCGGACGGGCGGTGCTTTCGCCGCGCACAATCGCTTTCAGCAAGCGATGGTTGATCATGTCACCGAACTTACGAATTGGCGAAGTCCAGGTCGCGTAAGCGTCGAGGCCCAGACCAAAGTGCGGGCCTGGCTCGGTGCCAACTTCGGCAAACGACTGGAAGCGACGAATGCGGCTGTCGAGATACTGGGTTGGCTGCGCATCAAGTTCACGACGCAGCTGGCGGAAGCCTTCCAGCGTCGTAATCGCCTGCGGATCCACGGTGATGCCATGACCCGCCAGCACGCCCGC
>NZ_DAMBSA010000343.1:0-5134 GCF_032054795.1 Pantoea sp. CTOTU49201 | reverse complement strand
GCTTCATAAACGGATACACCCACGCCAGCGCCAGGCCGCCAAATGACAGCAAAATGGTCATGGTGTTCATGGTTAGCACAAGCATAAACGCCAGCAAGCCGAGACCGGCGAACAGCAGTTTGGCCTCTTTCTCAGATACCGCGCCGCTGGCCAGCGGACGTGACGCCGTGCGCTTAACGTGACCATCGATTTTGCGGTCAGCGTAGTCATTGATGACGCAGCCTGCAGCACGCATCACGATAACGCCAAGCACAAACACCAGCAGCACCGGCAGCGGTGGAATCGCCATGCCGGAGAGCCACAATGCCCACAGAGTTGGCCACAGTAATAGCACGGTGCCGATGGGTTTATCGATACGCATCAGGCGGCAGTAAGCCTGCCATTTGGTCATGGGTAAGGTGTTTTGCACAGTGGTTTATCCTTGATCCAGCGCGCGGTAGAGCGGCGACGCCGGTAAAAACAGTTCAGTTAACAGTAGCGGCTTGCCCGACAAGCGCAGGCGGGAACGGCGTCCCCATAACTCGCCAACCTGACCGGGATCGATAAAATCGCGGCTCAGGGTAGATGAAGAGAACAGATAGCGACCGAGCGGGCGCGTACCGAGCTGTTGCAGCATCTGCTCGGGGCCGTTCAGCGTGCTTTCTGGCACCACCGTGCGGCCAATCAGCCAGGGTACGCCATCACCGCACAGCACTATTTCGCGCAGCCAGAAGCGCTGATCGGCGGGCAGAAATTCCGCCTCATCCGTTATCTCATCGGCGCCAATAAACGCTTCGCGAATCAGTTCTACGGTCACTTGCTGACAATGCTGCTCGAAGCGGCGCGTCATGGAGTCTTCTTCCATTAACCAATCAAGTAGCGGGGCAGAAAGCTGCGGGGAAGAGGCTGGCAGCCAGTGCAGTGCGCGTAACTGGCGCAGCGCGTCATGCGACATCAGGACATCTCCGGAAAAAAAGTTGCCCTAGTTTAACGCAGAGGAGAATGCGTGGCACTGCTGGTTGTGCCACGCGCTAAAAACAGGGTTAATTACTCGCGCTTCAGGCGGTTACTGTTGGCCAGCCACAGCGTCACCACCAGAATCAAAATCGCCGCTGAATAGTAGAGCGTATCAAACGGATTTTTATGGTCGACGATGATCAGGCGAATAATTGCCGTGATGCCGATATAGATGAAGTAGCGCAGCGGGAAGTGATAGCCCGACTGAAAGTACTTCACAATCAACGCGATAAATTCGAAGTAGAGGAAATAGATAACGATGCCTTCTATCAGCAGATAGGACGACGTCTGCTCGCCAGTGCTAAACAGCACATTGGCCAGATGGATGGTTTCTTTACCGAGAAACACCACCAGAATAATGGCCAGGATGATCAAGCCAATATTCAGCACCCACTGCAGTGCCAGGGAAATGTACTGCCCAACCCCTGTTTTTATTGTCATTTTTTGCGCCTCTCGCTCTCAATTACTCACTGGCGCTATCATGCTGTAGTGTGATCAAAATCACAATATTTATACTTCGACATCCACGCACAGCGCGTCGTAGCGCCAGAACTCGCAGTCGCAATCAATCACGCGCTTGTGCTGATCGCGGTTGATGCGGGTAATTAACAAGCCGGGCGTACCGCTCGCCACGTTGAGCGCGGGCGCGGCGCGCACCGGCAGCGGTCCCGGCAAAATGGTAAAACGTGCACCGCCGTAACGAATGCCATAGCGCTGGTCATACAGATCGGTCAGCGAGCGCGTCAGGTCTTCATCCAGCAATCCCGGAAAAAAAGCGGGATTGAGGTAATGCTCGACATACAACACGGCGCGACCGTCAATACGACGCAGGCGGCGAATGCGGTAAACCTTATCGCCTTCAAGTAGTTGCAGATGACGCGCGATCGCCAGTTGCGCCGGTACTTCCCGCGCCTCCAGCACTTCGGTGCTGGCAATGCGACCTTGCTCGGCGGCCATGGCATGAAAATGGCTATGATGTGACGGGTTATAGACCAGCCGCGGCGGAGCGAGAAACCAGCCGCGACGCAATTCCCGGTAGATAATACCCTGCGCTTCCAGCAAACCCAGCGCCTCACGCAGCGTGATGCGCGTGGTGGAATATTGTTCGCTTAAGCTGCGTTCGGCAGGCAAACGACCGCTGGCAAATTCACCGTTTTCAATGCGTTCCCGCAGCCCTGCCGCAATCACATCTGCCGTTTTCGACAACATTTTTCAGCCTCATTTTGGGGCAAATCTGCACTATGACAGTTCGATGACTACAATGTGACAGAGTACAACCCACGCTTTAGCGCGCTGTAACCGCATGTGGATCGTCGCGCCACACCACATTTCACCACCATGGTCATAAAACCTTCATCTACTCGGGCTACATTGGCTCGGTTCTTGCTGGACTAGACCAAGAAGTCCCACAACATATACCGGGAGCAATCGAGATGAAAGCGTTTATCGCCTCTGTAGTAGCCAGTGCCGTACTGCTTGCGCTGCCTGCCGCGCAAGCCGCAGATAATGACCTCGCCGCGTTAGAAAAAGCCGCGCGCGCCGAAGGCCAGGTTAACAGCGTCGGCATGCCAGATAGCTGGGCCAACTGGAAAGATACCTGGAGTGACCTCAACAGCAAATATGGCCTGAAGCACAGCGACACCGACATGTCCTCTGCGCAGGAACTGGCAAAATTTGATGCAGAGAAAGAGAACGCCAGCGCCGATATTGGTGATGTGGGCGCGGCTTTCGGTCCGATTGCCGTGGCTAAAGGCGTGGCGCAACCCTATAAACCAACGCATTGGGATCAAATCCCGAGCTGGGCAAAAGATCAGGATGGCAACTGGATGCTGGCCTATACCGGCACCATCGCGTTCCTGGTGGATAAGCAGCAGGTTAAAGATGTGCCGCACAGCTGGGCCGATCTGAAGAAAGGTAAGTATGTGGTCACTATCGGTGACGTCGGTACTGCGGCTCAAGCGGCCAACGGCGTGTTAGCGGCCAGCTACGCGTTGGGCGGTGACGAGAAGAATGTGAAACCGGCGTTGAGCTTCTTCGGCGATCTGGCGAAAGAAGGCCGCCTTGGCGTGACCGATCCGGTGATTGCTAACATCGAGAAAGGCGAAATTCAGGTAGCTGTGGTGTGGGACTTTAACGGCCTGAACTACCGCGATCAGATCGACAAAAACCGCTACGAAGTGGTGATTCCATCTGATGGTTCCGTGACGTCTGGCTACAGCACCATTATCAACAAATACGCCAAACATCCGAACGCCGCCAAGCTGGCGCGTGAATACATCCTGTCTGATGAAGGTCAGATCAACCTGGCGAAAGGCTATGCGCGTCCGATTCGTGCCGAACACCTGAAACTGCCAGCCGACGTGCAGGCCAAGCTGCTGCCGCAGTCTGAGTATAAAAATGCTCGCCCAATCAAAGACCAGGCCGCATGGGATAAAACCTCGAAAATGCTGCCGCGTCTGTGGCAAGAGAACGTCATCATCAATATGAAGCAGTAAGGAGCGAGGGATGAAAACGATCCTGGTGGTGTTGGATGGGCTGAGTAATCAGGTGGCGCAACACGCAATGGGCTATCTGTTTGCCGAATGCGCGCAGGGCAACGGCCAATATTACACGCTGACCTGCGAACTGCCTTCGCTGTCGCGCCCGCTGTACGAATGCATTCTCACCGGCATTCCACCGGTGCGCAGCGGCATTATTCACAACGGCGTCAGTCGCATGAGTAATCAGCGCAGCATCTTCCATTACGCGCGTGCCGCCGGTCTCACCACCGCTGCGGCCGCCTATCACTGGGTGAGTGAGCTCTACAACCAATCCCCGTTCAACGCGGCGCGCGACCGCCACACGGTCGCGCCCGATCTGCCCATTCAGTATGGCCACTTTTACTGGGACGACGGTTATCCGGATTCCCACCTGTTTGAAGACGCAGAAAGCCTGCGCCTACGGCACGATCCTGACTTCCTGCTGATCCACCCGATGAACATTGACGATGCCGGGCACAAGCACAGCTTGTCATCGCCGCAGTATCGCAACCGCGCGCGCATGGCCGATGGTTACCTGTCGCAGTGGATGCCGGGCTGGCTGGCGGCCGGATATCAGGTGATTGTCACCGCCGATCACGGCATGAACGATGACCGCTCGCACGGCGGCATTTTGCCGGAAGAGACGCAGGTGCCGCTGTTCGTGTTTGGCAAAGGCTTCTCGCTGCAGCCCGATCTCCAGCCGCAGCAAACCGAACTGTGCGGCATCGTGTGCACCTTGCTCGGCGTCGAACATGACAAGCCGGTTTGTCACGCGTTACTGGCGGAGCCGCAGTAATGAAGGGCAAAACGCTCGCTGCGCTGTTGCTGCTGCCGTTTGCGCTATTTTGGGTGGCATTTCAGCTCGCGCCGCTGTTGTGGATTGCCATCAACAGCTTCTGGAGCGACATGAATGAGCGTTGGGGCTTCGATAACTACCGCGACATCCTCACCTCGCCGTTCTATTTGCAGGCGTTTCGCCTGTCGCTGGATATCTCCATCTGGTCGAGCATTTACGGCCTGCTGATCTCGCTGGTTGCTGGATATTCGCTGCATCGCCTTGGAAGCGGCCGTTTTCAGCGCTTTTTGATGTCATTTACCAACATGACCAGCAACTTCGCCGGCGTGCCGCTGGCGTTTGCCTTTGTCATTCTGCTCGGTCTGAACGGTTGTCTGACGCTGCTGCTGCGCCATTATGGCGTGCTGGAGGGCTTCAAGCTGTTCTCGCGTGACGGCATGGTGCTGGTTTACACCTGGTTCCAAATCCCGCTCGGCATTTTACTGCTCTATCCGGCGTTTGATGGCCTGCGTCAGGATTGGCAAGAGTCCGCCGCGCTGCTGGGTGCAGGCCGCTGGCGCTATTGGTGGCACATCGGTTTGCCGATTCTGTTCCCGGCGCTGCTTGGGACTTTCGTAATTTTGCTGGCGAATGCGCTTGGCGCTTACGCCACCATTTACGCGCTCACCACCGGCAACTTTAACGTGGTGCCGGTGCGTATTGCCGCGCTGGTATCCGGCGATATCTCGCTTGATCCTAACACCGGCGGCGCGCTGGCGATGCTGCTGGAGCTGATTATGGCGCTGATTACCGTGGTGCAGCAGTATCTGGTGCGCCGCAGCTA
>NZ_DAMBSA010000342.1:0-5134 GCF_032054795.1 Pantoea sp. CTOTU49201 | reverse complement strand
ATGTGCCCGGTCTAAAGTGTTACCCATCAGCCCGGTTTGTACCTTCATGCGCACCTGGTCACCATAAATGGCGACCCTACAAAACACAGCATATCCTGCGAAATAATTTGTGCTAAAGCAAGGCGGCAAGTGCGCGAGTCCCCGGGAGCATACATCAGTATGTGACCGGGGCGAGCAAGCGCAGCCAACGCCGCTGTAGCGCAAAGTATGAAGCAGGATTACCGCTCGTCGCGACGGCCGCCAACTGCCGCCCACAACCGGCGTACGTGAACGGTGACTTCTTCGCGGTCGTGATAGAGCTGACGCGCCTGAATCTGGGCATTAATGCCCTGCGCTTTTAGCGCGTCATCAATCATCGCCAGGTTCTGCGTCACTTCTTCGTAGCGCTTTTTCATGGGCAGCTTGAGGTTGAAGATCGCTTCACGGCACCAGCCATTCACCAGCCATTCAGTCATCAGGCTCGCTACGCGCACCGGTTTTTCCACCATGTCGCACACCAGCCAGCTGATATTGGTACGCGGCGGACGGAATTTAAAACCATCTTCGCGGCAGTGCGTGACTTGTCCGGTATCCATCAGGCTTGGCGCCATTGGGCCGTTATCCACCGCAAATACCCACATGCTGCGTTTCACCAGTTGATAGGTCCAGCCGCCGGGGCAAGCGCCGAGATCGACGGCGTACATGCCGCTGGCTAAACGCTCATCCCACTCATCCGCCGGCACAAACACGTGGAAGGCCTCTTCCAGCTTGAGCGTGGAACGGCTCGGCGCATCGGACGGGAACTTCAGGCGCGGAATGCCCATGTAGAACGGCGAGTTGTTTTCCGGCAGCGAATAGCCAACGTAGCAGGTGCCCGGCGCAATAAAGAACACGTGCACCACCGGACGTTTCGGCGTTTCGTAATTAAGCAGGATTTTGCTTTCACGCAGGCTGGCACGCAGCGGCACGGTTAATTTACGGCAGAACTTGGTGAGCTCTTTCGCTTCATTGGTATCCGGCACTTCAACCCGCAGTTCACCGCCCTTCTCCACCACACCGGTCAGCATGCCGACAATCGGCGTGATGCGATCTTCTGGCGGCAGATCGCGCAGCAGCTCTCCCACCACCAGCATCTGACGCGCAAAGATCAGCTCGGCAAACGGCAGCGTTTGGATCAGCTTTTCAGCGTCTTCCTGCTGATAGCACTCATACAGCACGTAACCCGAGTCATCTTTGACGCGCGGGAAGCCGTAAATCTCGCGCTCAGCGGCTTTCACGCTGATTTCTGCCGCGCACTCTTTCTCAAATCCCGGACGGCAATAGAGTAAAACTTTATTCATGGCGATCTGCCTTTCGTTTCAGACGCAGTGCGCCAATCAACATCAAGAACCAACCAATAAGGAAGCACAAGCCGCCCACTGGCGTAACAAAAACCCAAAACTTCATGTGCGACAGCGCCAGACAATAGAGGCTGCCACTGAACAACACGGTACCGAGCGCCATCGCGGCGCTACTCCAGTAAAACCAGATATTGGCGCGGCGCAGCATGGCGGCACCCAAGCCGATCACCGCCAACGTGTGATACGCCTGATATTCGAGGCCGGTATGTATCCACGCCATTTCGGCCGGGCCGAGCGATTTGCTCAGCACATGCGCCCCGAAAGCACCAAACGCCACCAGTAAAAATCCACTGATAGCCGCAAAAACAAACATGGCACGACTGGACATCAAAGAATCCTCAAGGTAATGCGCACATCACTGTGCAGCCAGCAACGCATTAGTGATCGTAGCGAAAACGGAATTTTTCTTGTTCATTGGCCGCTTTTTCCAGGATCCACTGACGAAAGGCGGCTATTTTACCCAGTTCTGCCTGGCTGTCATGACAAACCAGATAAAAAGCATTTTTACTGACTAATACGTCATTAAAAGGACACACCAGGCGACCGGCTTCAATCTCACTCTGCGCCATCACATTATTCGCCAGCGCCACGCCCTGACCATGAATCGCCGCCTGCAATACCATGGCGCTGTGGCTGAAGATCGGGCCCTGTTGCACATTAATGTGCTGCAAACCCAGCTGGCGCGTATAGGATTGCCAGTCGCGGCGCGATGCATCATGCAGCAGCGTGCAGTGCGCCAAATCAGCCGGTGATTTCAGTGGATTATCGCCGGTCAGCAACATTGGTGAGCAGACCGGCAGCAAATATTCGGCATACAATTTCTCAACGCGCAGGCCTGGCCAATTGCCGCGACCGTAGAAAATCGCCACGTCGACGTCGTCCGCCAATTTCTCCTCATCACGGTCCACCGCCTGGATACGCACGTCGATGCCCGGATAAGCCATATTAAAGCTGGAAAGGCGAGGCACCAGCCACTGAATGGCGAAACTCGGCAGCAAACTGACGGTAAGTGCACCTTTGGCGCTGCGCGCCTGCAACTTGCGCGTGGCATCGTTTAGGGCGGAGAAAATCTCCTTGATGTCTAAATAGTAGCTTTGACCTTCTTCTGTCAGTAAAAGCGAACGATTCCTCCGGCGAAACAGCTTTAAACCTAAGAAATCTTCCAGAGATTTGATCTGATGGCTGACAGCAGCCTGGGTAACAAACAGCTCTTCAGCGGCTTTGGTGAAGCTCAAATGACGGGCAGCAGCATCGAAGACGCGTAAAGCATTGAGCGGCGGAAGGCGTTTAGACATGGTTTTCCGTATCCGGATTGACAAGGTAATACTTCAACTTATACAAAGTCGCTACGTATTAGTTTTTTTAATCCGAGACATTATAATTTGTCCGTTGAGGAAGCTCCAGCAAATACCTATAGTTGCCGCACTTCCTGAGCCGGAACGAAAAGATTTCTGGAAACGTGCGAGAGATCGCAGACTTTTGGAGAGCTTTTGGCTTGTGGTCGTGATGTTGTGTTTGCATTTTGATCTGCCGCTTGCAGATCAAGCTTTTAATTCCTGTAGATTTACCCTGTCTGTCCATAGTGATTTTAAATAGCACCGCAAATTGCGGTGCTTTTTTTTACCTGTTTACTGCCCCATCTCTACCATCTCTTTGACGTCAGAGCGGTTAATCTGCTGCTTGTTGCCATTGGCATCCTGATAGCTGATCATACCGGTTTCGTCATCAACTTTAGGTTTGCCGTCGGCGACGATGGTGCGACCATCATTAGTATGCATCACGTAATTGCTGGAACATGCGGACAGGGTAAAGGCCAAAGTACACACGGCCAGCACTGCGGTGAGTTTATTCATCTTCTATCTCCTTGCAGATTGATTGCATTAAACCACCCGCATGCGCTCACCAAAGGTAGCGCCAGTGAAATCGACTGTGAATAGCGACGCGTTATGCGGGTTTCGGTTCAAACCTTGCAATAATTAGCATAACGCGCTTTTCCAGCTTTGCCAGGCAACGGGCCAGCTTTCAGCCTGGTCCTAATATGATTAACAGTGGGCTGAGTATGACCATTTTTTCCCCAGGCGCCTTCCGCCAGCAGTTCCCCGCAATGAGCGATGCCGGTATCTACCTCGATAGCGCGGCCACTGCGCTCAAGCCGCAGGCGGTGATCGATGCAACAGCACAGTTCTACAGCTTAAGCGCAGGCACCGTGCATCGCAGCCAGTTCGCTGCCGCCCGCGCGCTGACGGAAAAATACGAACAGGCGCGCGGTTTAGTGGCGCGCTGGCTCAATGCTGCGGACGATCGGCAGATTGTCTGGACGCGCGGCACCACCGAAGCGATCAATCTGGTTGCGAACAGCTGGTTGGCACCGCGACTGCAAGCTGGCGATGAAATCGTGGTTAGCGAAGCCGAGCACCACGCCAATCTGGTGCCGTGGTTGATGGTGGCAAAAGCGGCGGGCGCGAAAGTAGTGAAATGGCCGCTGGGCGCCGATCGTTTGCCTGATATCGCGCAGCTGCCGGCGTTGCTCAATTCACGCACCCGATTGTTAGCCGTTGGCCAGATGTCGAACGTCACCGGCGGCTGTCCGGATCTGGCGCAGGCGATCCGTTTAGCCCATGACGTCGGCGCCAAAGTGATGGTTGATGGTGCACAAGGCGTGGTGCATTGTCCGCCGGATGTGCAGGCGCTGGATATTGATTTCTATGCTTTTTCCGGCCATAAACTTTACGGCCCGATGGGCATTGGCGTGCTGTATGGCAAGGCGGAATTGCTGGAGGCGATGGATCCATGGCAAGGCGGCGGCAAAATGCTGACGCAGGTCGATTTTAACGGTTTCACGCCGCAGCCAGTGCCGTGGCGTTTTGAGGCCGGAACGCCCAACGTTGCGGGCGTAGTGGGTTTGAGTGCCGCGCTGGAGTGGCTGGCGCAACATGATGGCAAAAAGGCTGAAATGTGGAGCCAGCAACTAGCAAGCCTGGCAGAAGAGCAGCTGAGCGAGATCCCCGGTTTCCGCAGCTTTCGCTGTGGCAATGCCAGCCTGCTGGCGTTTGATATTGCCGGCATTCATCATAGCGACATCGTCACGCTGCTCGCCGAGCACGGCATCGCGTTACGCGCCGGACAGCACTGCGCGCAGCCGCTGATGGCGGCGCTTGGCATAACCGGCACGCTGCGCGTCTCGTTCGCCCCCTATAATAATTTGCAGGACGTGGATGCGCTGGTGCGCGCCATGCGCCATGCCGTCGACTTACTGAGTGAATAAGCCCATGACATCAACTCTGCTCGCCCCGCATCCGTTCGGCGATCTGATTACCGCAGCCAGCCTGACGGAAAAATTCACCCATTTTCATCAGTGGGAAGATCGCTATCGTCAGTTGATCCAGCTTAGCCGCCAGCTGCCTGCGTTAGCGGAAGAGTTGAAAACGCCGGATATCGAGCTTACGGGCTGTGAAAATCGCGTGTGGCTCAGCAGCCAATTATTGAACAACGGCACGCTGCACTTTTATGGCGACAGCGAAGGACGCATCGTACGTGGATTGCTGGCGGTGTTGCTGACGGCGGTGGAAGGCAAAACGCCAGCCGACTTGCTGCAGCAAGATCCGCTGGCGTTGTTTGATACGTTAGGTCTGCGCGCACAGCTCAGTGCGTCGCGCAGCAGCGGTTTACAGGCGCTGGCGGATGCGGTGCAACGCGCTGCTCGTCTGCACGCTCAGGCCGTTTGACGCGCTGCCTTCGCCAGAAACTTCTTCAAT
>NZ_DAMBSA010000341.1:267-5151 GCF_032054795.1 Pantoea sp. CTOTU49201 | reverse complement strand
CGATGCCGTCAGGGAATAGCTGGACCGCCCCTCTAAACGTGCTTCAGTTGCTCCACCTCGTACAATGTCCCAGCCGCCTGTAGGCTCGAGTTCTATACGGGTTGGGCCGCTGGATGCGACTCTGAATTCGTGCTGAACGGAAGCTGTGATATTAATTTTAAGTTCATTATCAGTATAATCCGCCTGGCCTAGATCGATTTCTTTATTATTTCCTATATTATACGTGATTGAACCTACGTATTCTCCATTGGCGATGGTCATTGGCGACTCGATTACTTTCATTTCATATCCAATTGAAATTTGATCTATTTTCACATCATTTAAAACAATGTTTGAGATGTTCTTTTCACATGTGTTAATGCCTTCAGGATGATTCCATGCATATATAAATTGGCTATTTCCCCTTGCATTACCAACGCCGGTGCAATTACCGTTCGGCGAGTTGCCCGCATTATTAAAATCATCTTTATCCCAACTGGCTACGTCTTTCATAAGTCGCATGCCAAGTAGAGAAATACGGAAACGTACCGAAATACTGCGACGGGTTGTTTTATCGTATAAGGTCGCTGTACGCCAGTTAGCATCAAGGTGCTGATAAGTATGATGACGCGGATCCGAGCTGTTGGTGTTAATTATACGATAATCCGCAGTGATATAGGTTCTGACGGAAAATGTGCCGGCAGGGCAAGTCCAGTTAGCACAATAACCAGATACTGGGGTGGTATTAGTAAATTCATTGTGAGCAGGATTAGTTGCAGAGGGCTTGAACTCGGTAGTGATTGCAAGTTCTTCCGCCAATGCAGATGACATTGACGCTATTATCATTAGCAAAAACACCAATGTGTTGAATGTTAATTTCATCTTTAATTCTCACAGGAATAAATTGTAGATGGCTATTTATTGATGCAAGGATATACCTTGAATTTTCTAACGCATACAAGAGCACTCTCAAATGTCTTATGAGAATGAGACTTCTCGTGGGGATACTTCTATATCAGGCTTGTTTGCAAAAAAATCCTCAAGATTATTTACTCTCAGCAAGAGTGTGAAATTGATTTGAGAGTGCTCTCATATAAGCCGGTGTTGGTTATCATGCATATTTATCAGCGTTAATTCAGCACAACCTCTCAAAAGGAAACTCCGGGGACGTGCTCATCCTGAGAGGAATGTTCATTGAGAAAGTTATTGTGTATAGCACTGTTGAGTGCTTGTGGCGTGGCAAATGCGATTCCGAATATTAATATCGGTGCCATGTATGAATTTATTGATGGAGAGAAAAGTACGCTATCTAAGCGGGTGCGTAATCAGGGCGATCAAACCGGTTACGTGCGCACCGAAGTCAGCGAGATTATTTATCTTAACGATGGCAAAAAGCAGGAACGTAAAATTGATGCGCAGGCTGCTGCAAAAGGTAATGTTGATGGCCTCATCTTTACTCCATCACGCATGATCATCCCGGCTAAGGGAATGCAGACTGGACGCCTCATCGTTACCGGTCAGCGTGATAAAGAGCGCTATTATCGTGTACGCTTTATTCCGGTAATGCCAAAGGACCAATATGAATTTAATCAGTCTAAGACAGAATTTGATGATTACCGTAAGAAGCTCAATGCTGGCGTAAATGTCTTGACCGGATATGGCGCGATGGTCATCGTCAGACCTAAAAATCAAGAATTTAATACTCAAATTGAAAACACTGAAAAAAGCGTCCTGATTAAAAATCGAGGTAACAGCAGCATTGCTATTGAGGCCGCTAAACAGTGTGTTAATAATAAGTGTCAGGATGAAAAAGGTACCATTTTGTTGCCTGGTAAAGATTACCGAATTCTAAAAAAATCAAATCATTCTATGCAATTTAATTTGCTGGAAGGTAGTAAGAAAACGCCAAAATTATTTGGCTAGTAACCAACCTAAATTGAGATTAAAAGCATGTTTAAAAAAATCGCGATTGCCGCATTAATCGTAGCGCCTGTCTCGGCTATGGCAGTAGATACTTTGGATTTCACCATTGAAGCTAATGTTCCGACCGATCGTCAATATGTACGCTTCTTGGATCAGGATTTTGGTACACAGACCCAAACTATGCAATGGGATGGTTATCAGCAACAATTAGAAAATATTTCCACAACTTTAGAAGCATTTAATAATGTCGGTAATATTGAAGCGTATCTGAGTTCAGTCGCATCACTTAGTGATGGCACAAATGACATCCCATTAAAAGTTGAAATCGGTAACAAAACTTTGGGGGTAGGGGCGCCAAATAAAGAAGAGATTGTACCTGCGGCAAATGCTGGTTCTGCACAGACTTTGAATATGGTGGTAAGTCCGAACTTCTCAGGTACGTATACGCCGGGAGATTATACTGGCACAGTGACTATGATGTTTGAGCACGGTATTTAATATTCCTTTCTGATAATAAGGACGCTTTCGCGTCCTTTTTTTAACGGAAAATACGATGTTGTTACTCAATAAAACACCTCTGGCTATCGCCGTGGCGCTGTTTTTTGCGCCACTAACGGTATCAGCTATGCCCATGGAAGATCTGGTAACCCAGGCGGATAATTTGCCTGACGATTTCAGTGCTCACTTCTTTGATGCACCGCTGCTGACCAAAGTCGAGCTGGATGGTGAATATTTGGGTGACGCCATGATCTTATTATCCCGGGCGAAAACCGTTCAACTGGTGAAATTCACGCAGTCGTCTGAGAGTAAATTACCGGTGGCGGCGCGCAGTCGCTGGAGCAAGATATTAAAAGAGACATCTCCTCTTGGGAAATGTGAAAAAGCTTGCCCGGAAGGATTGCTCAGCCTGCATTACAGTCTGGCCCAAACCACACTCTATATCGCTACTTCGGCGGCCAGTGAGAGTAAAGGCAAGGCAAAACATATTGCGCTGCCAGAAGAGGGTAGCAACGGTTTGATTTTGCGTAATCAACTCAATCTGGTCGGTGGCGAGCAACAGCCGTGGTCTGGCTCGCAAAATCTGCAACTGCAGGCCAGCGTTGGCAACTGGACCGCCAATGCCAGCAGCCAGCTGAGCCGCAGCGATATCGAAAACAGTGAAACGCAGGCGCGTGTCAGCTCACTCTATTTACAGCGAGAATTGCCGGGCACGGCGGTGCGAGCAGGTCTGTTTATGCCTGATTCGCAGGGCATTCTGCGTCAGCCGGTTATGCCAGGCCGCAGCAGCGTGAATACCCTTGTCGGCGTGATGGCCGGCAGTTCGGATACGCTGCTGGAAAGAGAGGCGCAGGCTAGTCTTTATCCGGTTTATGTCACGGCTAACCGTGATTCGATCGCCGAAATTTATCGTGATGGCGTGCTAATTAACAGCCAACCGGTGCAGCCGGGTATGCAGCAACTGAATACCACCATGCTGCCCGGCGGTATTTATGGCGTAGAAGTACGCCTGATAGAAGATGGCCGTGAAATTAGCCGTACGGAAGAGACCATTTATAAGTCCACCAGCTGGCGCAATCCGAATCGTCGCTGGCAGTACAATCTGTATGGTGGCGTTGAGCAGCAACTGGGCAATAACCGCTATAACCAGGCGGATGGCGATGCGGCCTTTGGTGTCAGCACCAACTATCTGCTGCATCCAAAGGTGATTGTGGGTGGCGCCGCGCAGCGTAATGCCGGCAGCAATCAGGTGGGGATCTCTACCGATATTCAATCCAGCCAGAACACACGTTTATACGGCAGTGCGGGTGTCAGCGATCAATGGGGTTCACGTTTTGATAGCCAGTTTAGCTGGCAGGTGCAGCCTCAGACCAGTTTGATGCTGAACCACAGCCAGAGCTGGTATCAAGATGAGAACAGCCGCTGCTCAGTTGACGCGTGCAGGACCAATAAACAGCACAACAGTGGCGCGACGGTGAATCATCGCTTGGGTACTGGCGATTCGCTTTCACTGCGCGGAACACATTACAGCCGTGAAGATGGCGTGGGCGTTGACGCTAACTGGCGCACACGTTTTTCGATAAAAAACACGCCGGTATCGCTCACATTGAATGCCTTTGATCGTCCATACAGCCAAAACGGCGCGTCCCGCAATCGCGGAGCCAATCTCAACTTGTCGTTCTCGCTTGGTGAGAATAAGCGCAGCGTGACAGCTTCTGTTGGCAGCCGAAATGATAATCGTGGTGGCCGCGATATGTTCGCTTCGGCGGGCGTGGTGCAATCCTTCGATCAGGGCACTATCGAGCGCGTTTCCGCCAGTGTGAACGGCGATCAATATGGTCTCGGCGGCAATCTGTATAGCGATTTTAAACATCGCTATGCCAGCGGTTCCGTGTATGCCCAACAATCCAGCGCATCACGTTCGTTAAGTGGTGGGATTAACATGAACAACACGTTGGCAATTGGCGGCGGCAAAGTGTCAGCTAGCCACAGCCCTGAAAGCTGGGCAAGCCATACCGGAATGATCATTGATGTCGAAAGTGACGATCCCAACGTCAGACTGAAAGCCTGGGACAGCAACGGTACCAGCAGCACGCTGCGCGCCGGGCGCAATTTTGTGCCGGTGAATGCGTGGAAGTCTGGGCAACTGCAAATTGATTTTGTCGGCAATGATGGTCCGGCGCTGAAAATCTGGCCCGCTGAGCTGCCTTATCACTTAAATAAAGGCGGCGTGGCGTCTGGAAAAGTGCGCGTGATGAAAACCGTTACGGTGATTGGCCGCGTTATCGACCATAAAGGCGAGCCGATGTCTGGGGCAAAACTGGTTAACCATGCGGGACATGGCATCGCGGAAAGCGACGGTTTCTTTGTCACAGACATGCATGAGCATACCCCTGAACTGTTGATCCATTCGCGGGAAGGCCAGCAATGCAAAGTCACGCTGGATACGGCCAATGCGAAACGCGAAAACAGCACGTTGATGGT
>NZ_DAMBSA010000341.1:0-257 GCF_032054795.1 Pantoea sp. CTOTU49201 | reverse complement strand
GGGCGATCTTGCTTGCCGTCCAGATAAAAACAGTTAATAAGGACAGCCTTATGGCTTTCAGTCGCACGCATCCGCTGCGTATCTTTCTGCTGGACGCTCACGACATTTTTCTGCGTGGGATTCATGCGGTTATATCGCAGGAGCCAACGCTCAAAGTGATGGGGAAATTTAGCCACAGTCAGGCTCTGAGGTCATCATGGGCAACGACAGAAGCCGATATGTTGATTATGGATCATGCACTTGCGCCGCAGGACACC
>NZ_DAMBSA010000340.1:0-5158 GCF_032054795.1 Pantoea sp. CTOTU49201 | reverse complement strand
CATACATAATCAAATCGCCATCCAGTTCCAGCTTGATGCCGCTGGCGCGCGCAATTGCCGCCTGGAATGCCGCGTTGCGACTGGCGTACCAACCGGCGTTGAAATCAGCAAAGCGATAGAGCGGCTGGCTATAATCGGCTGGATAGCCGAGCAGATGCAGCGTGCCGAAATAGATACCACCGCGACGGGTGAAGACTTCGCGACGAATCGAGCCGTCAACCGCATACGGATAGCCTTTGGCGTGCGCTTCCGCAAACTCAATGCTGACCTGCATCGGCCCGCCGGTATGAATCGGGTTAAGGTTGCCAAACAACTTCTGCCCCATCGGCACCATATCAATGAAATCATCAAAGATGGCGCTCAGCTCTTTCTCACTGCGCACTTTATCCAGACGCGCGGCATAGCTTTCACCGTTCGGCGATTTAATTAGCAGTGCAGTACGCACCAGAAATGCCGGAACGTGAACTTTAGCGGCGCGGCGATCGATTTCGCCCCAGGCGATTTTCGGTAAGCCCGGCACTTCCGCATCAGCACTGAAGTTGGATTCCTGATCGGTAACGGCAATCACTGCGCAGATATTACTGACGCTGGCATCGATTTGCTGCACGCGGAACGCGGTATAGATGTCGTCGGCCCAGGCGGATTTCTGCTTCACGTCGCTGGGCAACAACTGCTGGATTTGGCTTTTAACATCGGCGGGCTGACGTACAGGCACCTGCGGCTCTTTTTTGGTGCTACAACCAACCAGCACCAGCGCAGCCAGCAATGCTGCGCCTTTCATCATCTTGCTCGTGTTCATCCTGCTCCCTGACGCCAACAAAAACCGTACCTTAACGTTTTCAGTGGCCTGCCGCTATCGGAGCCGGAGGATTTTGCGCGCTAGCTCCAGCGCTCAGCGGCCTGATGATCGCTGTCGCGGGCATCGACCCAGCGATCGCCTGCAGCGGTGGCTTCGCGCTTCCAGAACGGCGCACGGGTCTTCAGGTAATCCATGATGAACTCGGTAGCGGCGAATGCGCTGCCGCGATGCGCGCTGCTGACGCCCACAAACACGATCTCATCGCCGGGAAACAGTTCGCCAACGCGATGAATTACCGTGACCTGCTGCAACGCCCAGCGTTGACGCGCATCTTCAACGATATCGGCCAGCGCTTTTTCCGTCATGCCGGGATAGTGTTCCAGCGTTAAGGCCGCCACGCTGGCGCCAAGATTGTGATTGCGCACTTTGCCGGTGAAGGTGACAACCGCGCCATCGCTGTCATGGGCGGCGAGTTTTTCGTACTCTTCGCCGACGTTGAAAGGTTCTGATCCCACACGAATCCGCGTTTCCATCATCAGCCTCCGGTCACCGGCGGGAAAAAGGCCACTTCATCACCGGCACGCAGCGGATGAGTCATCGGCACCAGCGTTTGGTTTACCGCCGCCAGCAACTTGCCAGACTCCAGCGCCAGCGCCCAGCGATCGCCCTTCTCCGCTAACGCCGCGCGCAATGTCGCGACGTCCTCATATTCTGGAGCCAAATCAAGTGAGCTGGTGCCGGTCAATTCACGCACCTGAGCAAAAAATAGCACCTTAATCATGGCTCACCGCCTTGAAGTCGCCGGACTTGCCACCGCTTTTGCTCAGCAAACGCAGCTGGTCGATGACAATGTCTTTTTGCACCGCTTTGCACATGTCATAGATGGTCAGCGCCGCGACGGACGCCGCCGTCAACGCTTCCATCTCGACGCCGGTTTTACCGGTCAGACGACACAGCGAGGTGACGCGCACGCGATTGTGCTCGGGTTCAGCAATCAAACTGACTTCCACTTTGCTCAGCATCAGCGGATGGCAGAGTGGAATCAGTTCCCAGGTACGTTTTGCCGCCTGAATACCGGCGATGCGCGCGGTGGCGAAGACGTCACCTTTGTGATGGCTGCCGTCAATAATCATCTGCAGCGTTTCGGCGCTCATCAGCACCAGTGCTTCGGCCTGCGCTTCGCGCACCGTTTCGGTTTTACCTGAGACATCCACCATGTGGGCTTCGCCAGCGGCATTGATATGAGTTAACGATGACATGCTTACAACTTCTTCAAATGTGAGACGAAATTACACGGACGCGTACGTGCATCCAGCTGATCTTCAATAATGCGTTCCCAGGCGCTGCGGCAGGCGTTGGTCGATCCCGGCACGGCAAAAATCAGCGTCTGATTGGCTAATCCGGCCACCGCGCGCGACTGCAGCGTCGAGCTGCCGATCTCTTCATAGGAGATCATGCGGAACAACTCGCCAAAGCCTTCGATTTCGCGGTCCAGCAGCGGCAGCAACGCTTCTGGCGTGCTGTTTTTACTGTTGAAACCGGTACCGCCGTTAACGATCACCACTTGCACATCATCGCTGGCAATCCAGCGCGACACCGTGGCGCGAATGCGATAGCGGTTATCCGGCACAATCGCGCGATCCACCACCTGATGCCCGGCTTCCGCCAACGCTTCACGCAGATAATCGCCGGATGTGTCATTGCTGGCATCGCGGCTATCCGAGACGGTCATCACCGCCACATTTAAGGCGACAAATTCGCCAGAAGGTTTACCCATGGCCGTAACTCCTGTGTTTAGCCACCAATAAAGGAGAGATTTTGTGTGATGCCGGTGTTGCCCTGATGCAGGAAATGCGTCTGCTTTTTCTGTCCAAGGCTGTGCGCAATGCGTGCCTGCAACGCATCTTGCTGATCGTCAGAGGCCAGCAGATCGCGCAGCGACACGCCGCCATCGCCAAACAGGCACAGATGCAAATTGCCCAGCGCCGAGACGCGCAGGCGGTTGCAGCTGGCACAAAAATCTTTCTCGTACGGCATGATCAGGCCCACTTCGCCCTGATAATCGGGATGACGGAACACCTGCGCTGGGCCGTCGCTGCGGCCGCGCGGCTGGCGTTGCCAACCTTGCATGATCAGCTGATCGCGAATCACTTCACCGGAGATGTGATGACGGCGGAACAGATCGCTGCCTTCGCCGGTTTCCATCAGTTCGATAAAGCGCAGTTGAATCGGTCGCAGGCGCAGCCACTCAAGGAAGGTGCTGAGACTGTGGCTGTTCACATCGCGCATCAGCACGCTGTTCACTTTCACCTTCTCGAAACCGGCATCAAAGGCGGCGTCGATTCCCGCCATCACCTCGGCAAATTTGTCCTGGCCGGTAATGGCGTGAAACTGGCGTGCGTCGAGGCTATCGACGCTGACGTTGATGTGAGTGAGACCGGCAGCGCGCCACGCACGTACGTCACGCGCCATGCGGTAACCGTTGGTGGTCATCGCGATCTGGCGAATAGCGGCGTTTTCTCGCACGGCGGCGATGATGTCGGTGAAATCGCGACGCATAGAAGGTTCGCCGCCCGTCAGGCGCACTTTTTCCGTGCCCGCAGCCGCAAAGGCACGCGTCACGCGACGAATCTCATCCAGCGAGAGAAAGCTTTTATTGTTCGAACCGTTCGGCTTGTAGCCATTCGGCAAGCAGTAGGTACAACGGAAGTTACACACATCCGTGACCGACAGGCGCAGATAGTAAAAGCTGCGCGCGTAGGCATCTGTAAATTGTGGCACCTGAACACCTTTCCAAAGTCGGGAGATGCAGTCATTTCTTTCTGCACCCTGGCAGCTCAAGGCTGCGGCCTGCCTTCCATATCTTTAACGACTTAGGAAACCAGGCTTGGGAGTTTGTTGTCATTATGGACAACACGGTTAAAACGAATGGTAGCGCGATTAGCGATTCGCATCCATCAGTGAATTTCGCTATATATCTTGATGTATAACGTGTTTTTCACCGCATTTTCGCGACAGGATACGGTAAAATGCATCACAGATATTGATGCACATCAGTTCAACTACGCCTCAACGCGAGGACGTCAGTGACAAAGGAGAAACATGAATCGAACCCTGGCAGATTTGGACCGCGTAGTGGCATTAGGTGGCGGACACGGTTTGGGCCGCGTGATGTCGGCGCTGGCACCGTTAGGCTCGCGCTTAACCGGCATTGTCACCACCACCGATAATGGCGGATCCACCGGCCGCATTCGCCGCTCGGAAGGCGGCATTGCGTGGGGCGATATGCGCAACTGCATAAACCAGTTGATTACCGAACCCAGCGTCGCCACCGCGATGTTTGAGTATCGCTTCACCGGCAATGGTGAGTTGGCCGGCCACAACCTGGGCAACCTGATGCTGAAGGCGCTCGATCACCTGAGCGTACGCCCGCTGGAAGCCATCAATATCATTCGTAATCTGCTTAAGGTTGATGCGTTTCTGATCCCGATGTCGGAACAGCCGGTCGACCTGGTGGCGCAGGATGGCGAAGGCAACATGGTGTACGGCGAAACCGCGATTGATGAGATGAAGCAGCCGCCAGAAGAGTTGATGTTGCATCCCAACGTGTTGCCGACCCGCGAAGCGATTGAGGCAATAGGCGAAGCGGATTTGATTCTGATTGGTCCCGGCAGTTTTTACACCAGCCTGATGCCGATTCTGCTGATGGAAGATATGGCGCGCGCGCTGCGTCGCACGCCAGCCACCATGGTGTTTATTGGCAATCTGGGCCGCGAACTGAGCCCGGCGGCAGCCAGCCTGAATGTGGCCGATAAGTTGGCGATCATGGAGAAAGCGATTGGCAAGCGAGTGATTGATGCAGTGGTAGTCAGTCCGGCCGCCGATATTCGCGGCGTGGAAGAGCGTTTAATCATTCGCGAACCGCTGGAAGCCGCCGACATCAAATATCGCCACGACCGCCAGCTGCTGCGTATCGCGCTGGAACACGCCATTCAGGCCGTTTAATTTCCAGGTGCGCATGAATGCGCACCCTACGAAAACCACGCTGAATTCCTGTAGGGTCGCCATTTATGGCGACCTGAATACAACCATCACGAAGCCGCAATAAACAGCTCGCGCAGTTGATGCAACTGATCGCGCACGCTGGCGGCTTCTTCGAACTCCAGATTCTGCGCGTGTTGCTGCATCTGCCCTTCCAGCTCGTGAATTTTCTTCTGCATCGCCTGCGGCGTAAGCGCCATATAGTTGGCTTCGGCTTCTGCCGCAGTGCGTGACGCGGTTTTGCCTTTGCCACGCGTTTTCACCACGTTTTTGCCGAGCTCAAGAATATCGGTGATCTTCTTGTTGAGCCCTTGCGGC
>NZ_DAMBSA010000339.1:0-5159 GCF_032054795.1 Pantoea sp. CTOTU49201 | reverse complement strand
TGGTTTCAATACGAGCAACAGAACGCGCATCCTGCTCCACAGCATCCTGCTTCTGGTCGACCATTTCCCGACTCCTGTAAACCTGACAAAAAAACGGTGAGCACATTGCCCACCGTTGCACCTGTTTGAATTGGGAAAATTCTGACAGAAGGCAGGTTTTGAGCCGTCCAAGACTTGTCTCAAACGGTTATGAATAATTGTTTAAACTCGTGACTGATGGCTCTGAGAGGGGCTGTTTTGCAGGGTGTTATGTAGGAAAAAGCAAGGCTGTTGATGGCTGTCTTGGGCGTGTTATCTTACTGACTCGCTTTATCGCAATCGGACAAATAGCAATGGTAAAAAAGCGCGTAGGGATCGTGTTTGGCGGCAAATCGGCCGAGCATGAAGTGTCATTACAATCAGCCAAAAACATCCTCGAAGCCATCGACAAGAGCAAGTATGAGGTGGTGTTACTGGGCATTGATAAACAGGGTGAATGGCATCTCAATGATGCATCGGGTTTCTTACTCAACGCAGAAAATCCGAAGCTGATTGCCCTTAATCGTTCAGGTGAAAATGTCGCGCTGGTACCAGGAAGTTCTTCCCAGCAGCTGATTACGCGTCAGCAGGCGCAGCCGTTGTCCCAGCTGGATGTCATTTTCCCCATCGTGCACGGCACGCTGGGTGAAGATGGTTCGCTGCAGGGCTTATTACGCATGGCGAATCTGCCGTTTGTCGGCTCTGACGTGCTCGGTTCTGCGGTCAGCATGGACAAAGATTTCACCAAGCGCCTGTTACGTGATGCCGGGCTGAACGTCGCACCCTGGCTGAGCGTGACGCAGGCACAGCGCGCGAGTATTGATGCTGAGGCCGTGATTGCGCGCTTTGGTCTGCCGCTGTTTATCAAACCTGCGAATCAGGGATCATCCGTCGGCGTGAGCAAAGTCGATAACGCTGAAGCGTTCGATGCCGCATTGGATCTGGCCTTTACGTTCGACCGCAAAGTGTTGATAGAGCAAGGGATCAAGGGACGCGAAATTGAATGTGCGGTGCTCGGCAACGATGCGCCAGAAGCCAGCCCGTGTGGCGAAGTGGTCGTCCATGATGCCTTCTACTCTTACGACACCAAATACATCAGCGAAAGCGGTGCGCAAGTGGTGGTGCCAGCAGCGATCAGCGATGAAGCCAGCGATGCAATTCGTCAGGTGGCGATTACCGCGTTTCAGGCGCTGGAGTGTTTTGGTATGGCGCGTGTTGACGTGTTCCTGACGGAAAGCGGCGAGATCATTGTCAATGAAGTGAATACCTTGCCAGGCTTCACCAACATCAGCATGTATCCGAAGTTATGGCAGGCGGCGGGCTTAAGCTACAGCGATCTGATTTCACGACTGATCGAGCTGGCAAAGCAGCGTCATCAACAGACCAGCCAATTGAAAAGCAGCGTGTAAAAAAGCGGACGTGGCTCAGGCCACGTCATTCATCATGCTGCGCGGCTCCATCGCCGGTGAGGTTTGATTACGGCCATTACGTTTAGAGAGATAGAGATTCTTATCCGCTGCTGACACTAAACGATTGATCACGCTCGGCCATTCACGTTCGCTCTGCGCACTGCCGCGCGCCAGACCCAAACTGGCGGTAACCGTTACCGTGTTGCCCTGAATCCAGAACTTCTCTTTGACCATTGCCTGACGCACCGTTTCGGCCAGTTGATAAAGCTGGCTATGGCTACAATCGAACATCACCATCACAAACTCTTCCCCACCGAATCGACACACCATGCCACGATTACCAACCACGCGCTGAATGCGCCGCGCAATCTCTTCCAGCACGCAATCACCGGCATCGTGGCCGAAATTGTCGTTAATGGCTTTGAAATAGTCGACATCGAGCATCACTACGCCCGCTTCCCGCTGTAACGAAAAAGGTTCATTTCTCAGACTTTCATACAGGCCGGAACGGGACAGCAACTGGGTGAGAAAATCAAAATTAGCGCGCAAAGCAAGGCGATGATTCAGCTGGCGGATGGCATCCATGCTCACCGCCACCAGCAATGGGCTGAGCGCAACGGTAGCAACGCCGAGACGTGCCGAGGTGAGATGACTAATCGGTAGCAGCGCATCATCACCCTGAATATTCATGACACCGTGCGACACCAGCACAATCTCGGTGATACCGGTTATCAGGATCACCAAACTGGTCAACGGAATCGGTAACACGATAGCGCACCAGATCAGCGCAGGAACCGGGAACGTCAGGCTGCCTGCCCCGCCAATCAATGCCCCAACGATCAGCGACAGGATGACCGCCGCCAGCGGCAGCAGTTTGCCGGGATGCAGCAAGGTGCGCGGTGAAACCGTGCGCAGCGGGCGCGCCAGCATCACCGGCAGCAGCATCAGCGAAGTGGAGAACTGTTCGCTAAACCAGTCGCCCCACGCCACGATAAAGCGCGCATTGAAATCGATATCCTGCGCCCATGCGCCCCAGGTCGCACACGCCGCCGCACCAAGAAAACAGGCGGGAAAAATGCGCATCGCATTAAATACCTGACTGTTAGCGGAAGGACGCTGCAGATGTTTAATCAGCATGCTGACCGCGACGAGGATAAACAGAATATTGGCAAAATTGACGGTAAACGCCGGTAGCGCCCAGCCGGAAAATACCGTGTCGTTAAAAACCATCGCACCGAAGCAAACCAGATAACTGGAAGTGGTGTGCAAAAACGGATTCCGCACTATCAGTCCCGCCACCAGCGCATTCACCGGCCAGAACAGAGAGAACTCTTCGGGGATGCGCAAATGGCTGCCGATAAAGCAGAAAAACAGCGTAATGAAGAACAGCGTGAGAGCATTCTTTTTAAAATTATTCTCTTCAAACAGCATAACGCGCATACGTCTGAACCCTGTAACCTGGAAAGTGCCACCATCAGCCATAGGCATCAGCAAGCATTAAACCGGAAATAACCGTGCGATGATTCGGTAATTAAGCAAGTGTTCGTCATCCTACTCTGCGGCTGGGCGGCACTCAACCTGCCATAAACAGCAGCGTCGGGCCAAATGGCATTGTGGAAACGCCAGAGACAAAGGATAAAACTTGCGGCAATTATGCCCTGTAAATAAAAAAATCGGCTATCCGAGATATCCGATTTTTCGTTTTAATACCGCTATTCCAGCGCAAACTTATTGCTATTTCACCGCAACAGACCACTGACTCAGACGAATGCCACGTTCACGCGCGTTTTCACCAAAGTCTTTTAGCACCGCTTTAACGTCGGGATCCATATACTCGGCGTTATCGTTATCCACAACGACCACGCTGTTTTCCGGAATCTCCGCCAGCAATCCCTGCAGTTTTGGATTGTGCATAAAGGTCAGATTTTGCTTGAGGCGTAAAACGTAGTGACCGTCATGACGCGTGAGCTGCAAGGCGTTGCGATGGCTTTTATAGATGCTGTAGAGAATTTGGGTAGCGATGCCAATTCCAATGCCGGCCAGCATGCCAAACACGATAATCCCGCCGATGGTGGCAAGGAATGGCACATATTGCTGCGGCCCCATGCGTATCTGCTCAATGAACAGGCGCGGTGTAGCCAGCTTATAACCGGTATAGAGCAGCACCGCCGCGAGGCTGGCAAGGGGAATCGCGTTGAGCAGATTACTGAACCACAGGCCGCAAATTAACAGCAGCACACCATGAATCAGAATCGACAGTTTGGTTTGCGCGCCAACGCTCACGTTCACCGAACTGCGCACGATCACCGCAGTAATCGGCATTGCGCCCAGGAAACCGGCGGTCAGGTTACCAATGCCCTGCGCAAACATCTCTTTGTTGGGAGAAGGAGCGGGATTTTGCGGACGCAGTTTCTTCAGCGCTTCCTGGCTGAGCAGGGTTTCAAGGCTCGCGACCAGCGCCAGCGTTATCGCCACCATCCACACCGCAGGGCTCTGCCACGCTTGCCAGTCTGGGGTTTCCAGCTCCGCCACCAGTGCCGACATGCTATCGAACGCAGGTAGCGTGATGCGCGGTAAGCCTTCTGCCAGCGCCGGGAACAGACGATCGCCAAACACTGTGGCGGCACAGCCCACCAGCACCGCCACCAGCGGGCCGGGCATCCAGCTTAGCGCTTTAAACGATTTAATCAGCGGTGTGGTCCACAGCCAGAGAATGACTAAACCCACGCCAGCAACCAGCATCGCGCTGCTCGAAAATTGAAACTCACCGTTAACCAGCGACAGCAGCTCGACATCGCCGGCCGCGCCGAATGCCACCGGAATTTGCTGCATGATCAGCAGAATACCAATCGCCGCCAGCATGCCTTTAATCACGCTGCTCGGCACCAGTGCGATAAAGCGTCCGGCACGCAGTAAGCCAAACAGGCACTGCAACACACCCGCCAGAATCAGCGCGGTGAGAAAGGCGGAAAAACTGCCTAGCGTGACGATCGATGCGACCACAATCGTCACCAACCCCGCCGCCGGGCCGCTAACGGCAAAGCGCGACGGGCTCAGCGCAGTCACCAGCAATCCGCCAATCACACCGGTTAACAGACCAGCAAAGGGTGGCAATCCACTCGCCTGCGCGATGCCAAGACAGAGCGGCAGCGCGACCAGGAACACCACCAAACCAGCCGGAATATCCTGACGAAGCGTGCTTAAATTCATGGCGTTGATTCCTCTGCAGATTGCTGAATTAACCGCTCGCGGCGCTGCATAGCCAGACTGCGATTTATCGCTAATAAGGGTTTCAGGGTCGTCACAATAATCTTCTCTCAACGTTTAAAAATATCGCTTTCAGGAAAATAGCGACGTCATTAAACGCGGCTATAGAGAACAATTGAGGATGAAAGCAGAACTTCCTCACGGAAATTGTTTATAGACGCTTAAGCATAGTGTTGCATCATGAATATTTCTGACGTCGACAAAATGCGTCTTTTTGTAAACAAAACTTAAGTAAACGTATGAATTTGGTAAGTTTATGCAAGTGGGCACGCATTGGGCGAGATCGATAAAAATCATTATTAACAGTTAAATAGGAATTTTTTTAAATATAATATTCGTGACGCAACTACAAAAATATACACGCAATAATGCTGTGCCTTTCAAGTGGCGATAAGAATTAAACCTTTTGGGCTGGGAAGATTCCTAATTACAAAATTTATGATTAGCGTGATTCACTGCCATTTC
>NZ_DAMBSA010000338.1:4272-5185 GCF_032054795.1 Pantoea sp. CTOTU49201 | reverse complement strand
GTGTGACCGTCGGCGATCTCGCCAACCCGTTCTTCGTGCAGATCACCAAAGGTGCGGAGCTGAAGGCGCGCGAGCTGGCAGGTGACAAGGTCAACGTAACGCTGGTCTCCAGCGGCTATGATCTCGGTCAGCAGGTGGGGCAAATTGATAACTTCATCGCCGCCAAAGTGGACATGATCATCCTTAACGCCGCCGATTCCAAAGGCATCGCACCTGCGGTAAAACGTGCGCGTGATGCCGGGATTGTGGTGGTGGCAGTCGACGTGGCGGCAGACGGCGCTAACGCCACTATCACCTCCGATAACACCGCCGCCGGTGCCATGGCCTGTAAATACATCTCCGACCGCCTGAAAGCCAAAGGCAATGTGGTGATCATCAACGGACCGCCGGTTTCTGCGGTGCAGAACCGTGTGGAAGGCTGCATGAACGAGCTGAAAACCCATCCGGACATCAAGTTGCTCTCCTACAACCAGAACGCCAAAGGCAGCCGCGAAGGTGGCCTGGAAGTGATGACCGGCCTGCTGTCGGCTAATCCGAAGATTGATGCAGTGTTCGCGATTAACGATCCAACCGCGATTGGTGCCGATCTGGCGGCGAAACAGGCGCAGCGCAATGAATTCTTTATTGTCGGCGTCGATGGATCGCCAGACGGTGAAGAGGCGCTGAAACGCCAAGGCTCGCTGTTCGTGGCAACGCCAGCGCAAGACCCGCAGGTGATGGCGGCGAAAGCGGTGGAGATCGGCTATGACATCCTGCAGGGCAAACCCGCGCCAGATAAGCCGGTGCTGATTCCGGTGACGATGATCGATCGTAACAGCGTCAGCAGCTACAAGGGCTGGACGGTGAAGTAAGCCCACACAGATGTAGGGTCGCCATTCATGGCGACCTGAACCCCATAACGTGAGGAGCTTTC
>NZ_DAMBSA010000338.1:0-4262 GCF_032054795.1 Pantoea sp. CTOTU49201 | reverse complement strand
CCCTCTCCTGCTTGCGGGAGAGGGCTGGGGTGAGGGCCAGCGTGGAAAGGAGGAGAAGATGCAACGCTCAGAAGTGAATGCGATCCTACAACGCACCCGCGAATTCTTTATGCGCCAGGATGTGCATCTGCCGCCGTGGGCCGATTACGGCCTCAGCCAGTGGCGCGCGCTCGATAAACATGACGCCGATGAACTGCTGGCGCTGCACCTCGGCTGGGATGTCACCAGCTTTGGCGCTGACGATTTCAATCAAACCGGTTTAACCCTGTTCACGCTGCGCAACGGCTCGCGCGGTGGCCAGCCGTGGGCCAAACCTTACGCCGAAAAGATCATGCATGTGCGCGAAGGGCAGGTCACGCCGATGCATTATCACCCGCAAAAGATGGAAGACATTATCAATCGCGGCGGCGGCAATCTGATCGTCACGCTGCATAACCGCGCGGGCAATCAGCTGGCCGAGACGGCGGTCAACGTCACGCTGGATGGCATTCGGCAAACCCACGCCGCCGGTTCGCAGCTGCGTTTGTCGCCGGGCGAAAGCGTAACCTTGCTGCCGGGCATCTGGCACAGCTTTTGGGGTGAAGAGGGCTACGGCGATGTGCTGGTGGGCGAAGTCTCGATGCCCAACGACGACGAACATGACAACGTGTTTCTTACGCCGCTGGCGCGCTTTAATCCGCTTGATGAAGATGAAGAACCGCGCTGGCTATTGTGTAACGAATATCACCGCTGGCTGGCCTAAAGGAGCCTGATATGGCACTGATTTCCCTGGCGCAGGGTTTGGCCCATGCGCAACAGAACGGCTACGCGCTCGGCGCGTTTAACGTCCTCGACACCCATTTCCTGCGTGCGCTTTACCAGGCCGCTGAGCGGCAGCGCTCGCCGTTTATTATCAGCATCGCCGAAGTGCATTTTAAGTACGTCAGCCTCGAACATCTGGTCGCTGCCGTGCGCACCGAAGCGGCGCTGCACGATATTCCGGTGGTGCTGCATCTCGATCACGGCCTGCATTTTGAGGCGGTGATGCAGGCGATTCGCCTTGGCTTCACCTCGGTCATGTTCGATGGCTCGACGCTCAGCTATGAGGAGAACGTGCGCCAGACGCGCGAGGTGGTGAAGATGTGTCACGCGCTCGGCGTATCGGTAGAGGCCGAACTTGGTGCGGTGGGCGGCGATGAAGGCGGTGCGCTGTTTGGCGAGGCCGACAGCGATAAATTTACCGATCCGGCGCAGGCCGCTGATTTTGTGCACGCCACCGGCATTGATTGCCTGGCGGTGGCGATTGGCAATGCGCACGGCAAATACAAGGGCGAACCCAAACTCGACTTCGACCGGCTGGCGGCGATTCGCTCGACGGCTGGCATTCCGCTGGTGCTGCATGGCGGCTCCGGAATTAGCGATGCGGACTTCCGCCGCGCCGTTAGCCTCGGCATCAACAAAATCAACTTCTACACCGGCATGTCGCAGGCGGCGCTCGGCGCGATTGAAGCGCAGATTACCCAGCGCGATGCACGCTACGACTCCTTTGCCGAATTGCTGATGGCGGTGGAGCGCGACATCGCCAACGTAGTGGCACAGCAGATGCAGGTATTTGGCAGCGCCGGGAGGGCCTGACAGCATGGTGCGTAACGGAATCATCGGTGCCGGCAGCATGCTGGTAGATCACGTGCAGCGCATCAGCCACTGGCCGGAACAGGGCTGGCTGACGGAGATTCAGCACAGCGAGAAGTGCAGCGGCGGCGCGGCGCTCAACGTGCTGTTTACCCTGGCGCGCATGCAGCTGAACTTGCCGCTGGCGGGCGTTGGCATGGTGGGCGAGGACAGCGACGGCGATTACATCCTGCAACTGCTGGACGATCATCACATCGACCGCCAGTTTGTGCAGCGCACCGCAGGCATCAACACGGCGATGACGCAGGTGATGACTACGCCGGACGGCCAGCGCACCTTCTTCCATGCACGCGGCGCCAATGGCAAGCTCGATTTGGCGCATTTTGCCGACGTCTCCACTGCACATCGCATTTTCCATCTCGGTTATTTGCTGCTGCTGGATAGCCTCGATGTGCCGGACGAGGAATACGGCACGCGCAGCGCACGATTGCTGGCGCAGATGCAGCAGCGTGGCTATCTCACCTCACTCGATTTGGTGTCGCGCGTGGGCGAATATCGTCCGCTGGTGGTGCCTGCGCTGCGCTGGCTCGATTATTTGGTGATTAACGAACTGGAGGCGCAATCGCTCACCGGCGTAAATTTGCGCACGCCGCACGGGCTTGCCGCATCCACATCGTTTGCCGAGGCGGCGACCTGGCTGATGCAGCAAGGTGTACGTCAGCGGGTGGTGATTCACGCACCGGAAGGCGCATGGGGCCAGCAAGCGGACGGCGAAGGGCGCTGGCAACCGGCATGGTGCTTAGCACCGGAAGAGATCGTCGGTAGCGTTGGCGCGGGCGATGCGTTTTGCGCCGGTGTGCTTTATGCCAGCCACGAAGGCTGGTCGCTAACAGAAACGCTGAAGTTGGCACATACCTGCGCCTGTTTCAATCTGCATGCCGCAAACGCGCTGGACGGCACGCGGCCATTAGCCGAGATGCAGCGCTGGATGGCTCAGGCGATTTGCGTTTCGCGCGCGGAAGAGGCAGGGCGCATCACGTCGGCGGAAAAAACATAGCCGAGACCGCGAATGGTGCGGATTAGGCTCGGTTGATGCGGGTTGCTTTCGATCTTGCGTCGTAGCCGCATAATCAGCACATCAATGGTGCGATCAAACACCTCGAGGCTTTCGCTGTGCGTCAGTTCGAGCAGTTGATCGCGGGTTAATACTTTGCGCGCATGCGCCACCAGCGCGCGTAGCAGCGTGTATTCACCTTGCGTCAGCGGCACGCTTTCGCGTTGTGGATTGAACAGCTGGCAGCGCGCATCATCCAGTCGCCAGCCGTTAAATTGCCAGCCTTCATCCAGCAACGCTTCCGGCTGTGCCAGTCGTCCGCAGCGACGCAGTGCAGCGCGCGCCCGTGCCACCACCACACGCGGATTGAACGGCTTGGCGATGTAATCATCCGCGCCCATCTCCAGTCCCACCACCATATCCGCTTCCGAACCCATGCCGGTCAACATGATCACCAGCAGATCGGGACGCTGCCGTTGCATCTGTTGCAGCACCAGCAAGCCGTTGGTGTCTGGCAGCATCATATCCAGCATCACCAGCGATATTTCCGGGTGTAGCGCCAACAGGGCCAGCGCATCTTTCCCCTGATGGCAGCAATAAACGGTAAATACATGTTCATTCAACACATCGTGCAACAATTCGCACACTGCACGATCATCATCGACCACCAAAATCGCGGGCTTCATAGATGCGCCTCTTTTGTTACGAAAGGGTTAAAAGCAGTGTAACCCGATGTTTTTTACCTGCTGATTCAGGCAACAGAAACGTGAGCGCCATCGCGAGGCAGAGTGTGGAAGCGTGCAGTGCCGCACTCTTTTTGCCAAACAATCGCAACGAGGGAAAACGATTGCGCGGCGCTGGTGCAATGCACCATAATCGCGCCTCATTCTGGTTCGGAATTATCCTAAGCGAAGCATTATTCGGAAACGTAATCGATTGCGTAGGGTGATGGCATAGCTATTGCTATGAGGACAGGGGAAGGTTAAACGCCTTGCGTCCAATACAACAATAAGTCTGTAAACCACATTGGCAAGGAGCGCGCGCATTCGTGCCGACTCCGCTCATGAGAGATGATGATGTTAGAAAAACTCTTCAAACTAAAAGCGCACAACACAACGGTTCGCACAGAAATCATTGCGGGTATCACCACCTTCCTCGCAATGGCTTACATCCTGTTTGTTAACCCGAGCATTCTCGGTGCAACCGGCATGGATAAAGGCGCGGTCTTCGTAGCGACCTGTCTGGCTGCGGCGATTGGCTGTGTGTTAATGGGCCTGATCGCTAACTATCCGATTGCACTCGCACCGGGCATGGGCCTCAACGCCTTCTTTACCTATACCGTGGTTCTGCATATGGGTTACACGTGGCAAGTCGCGCTGGGCGCGGTGTTCTTGTCGGCGGTGATCTTCTTTGCCATGTCGCTTTTCAAAATTCGTGAGTGGATTATTAACAGCATTCCGCTGCCGCTGCGTGCCGGTATTGGTGCGGGTATCGGCCTGTTCCTGGCGATCATCGCGCTGGAAGGCGCGGGTATCGTGGTGGATAACCCAGCTACGCTGGTTGGCCTGGGCGACCTGACCAAACCAGGCCCGCTGCT
>NZ_DAMBSA010000337.1:0-5201 GCF_032054795.1 Pantoea sp. CTOTU49201 | reverse complement strand
CATCGCTTTATCCTGGGTGATCCACTTCTGTTGGCCGTTTTCGTTGTAACCGAGCACCACGAAGATGCGTGGACCTTCATTGATGCGGGCATAGAGGCTGGCGTAGGGCAGGTTAGCAACCTGTTCGTCGGTGACCGTGACATCATCCGGGCCGTTGACGGCCAGCATCACGGTTTGTTCGAGGCCTTTTTGCGTTTGTGTGCAGGCCTGCAACAACAGGCAAAGAAGTAGCAAAGAGAGTCGGCGCACTGTGTATCCCTGTCTAAATAAGCCAAGCAAAAAATAACCACACGGATGTGTGGTTATGCTTAAAGGTGCTACATCAACGAGTGGTGCTCGTTGTGGTGGTTGTTGTTGTACCGGTATTTGCACCGTCACCGCCGCCAGAAGCAGCAATGCCGAGTCCTACTAACGCACCGAGCGCGCCGATACCCACAGCGGTAGACGCGCCGGAAGAGATTGCTCCCGCCTGCGCGCCTGCTGCAGCACCAGCTTCTTCCGGCGCGGCAATCGCAGCGGAAGAAACGGCAACGTAAAGTAAGGCTGCACCGGCAACCATCAGTTTTTTCATAACAACGTTTCCTGCATTTATATGAATCAATGAATGTAGGATTTACCCAGATTTCGGGCGCGTTCAGTATAGGGCAACAAATTACCAGAGTTCAGCATGAGTAAAAGAGGATACAAACCAGGGGCGTTTCTGGTGATAAATAAGGCGAATTGGCGTTAGCTGCTTTTTTTAAATGCCTTTTTTTGGGCTAGTAGAATAAGTGAATGCCTGGTGATTTCCCGGCAGAATTTTTCACTTTTGCACTAAATATTGGTACGGAATGGGAATAATCGGAATTTGCTCAGAAGGCTTAAATAAAAATCATATATCTATCAGATGGATAAATTATAGGTTGGGCTAAATTAGGTCCATTTTAAAGCGGAGTAAGCTGCGTCAGATTGAGGTGAATTACGAATTTCCTTACGGCATTTTAAGAATTTTCTAACCTCTTTTAAGACCGTAAATAATAACTTTAGGCGAGCGATGGCTTATTTGACATAAAAAAGGCGGCATTTACGCCGCCTTATTCACATTAGCCGTGAAATTAACGCCAGGATTTATAGCGATTAATTAAGCCATTGGTGGAGCTATCGTGGCTGCTAATTTCAGCTTCATTTTCCAGCTCTGGCAGAATACGGTTTGCCAGCTGTTTACCCAACTCAACGCCCCATTGGTCAAAGGTGAAGATGTTGAGAATCGCGCCCTGAGTGAAGATCTTGTGCTCATACAGCGCAATCAATGAACCGAGGCTGAACGGGGTGATTTCACGCAGCAGGATGGAGTTGGTTGGGCGGTTGCCTTCGAACACCTTGAACGGCACGATGTGCGCAACAGATTCGGCAGATTTACCGGCATCAGTAAACTCTTTCTCTACCACATCGCGTGACTTACCAAACGCCAGCGCTTCGGTCTGCGCGAAGAAGTTCGACAGCAGCTTCGGATGGTGATCGGTCAGCACGTTGTGGCTCAGCGCCGGTGCGATGAAGTCGCATGGAATCAGTTTGGTACCCTGATGAATCAGCTGGTAAAACGCGTGCTGGCCGTTGGTGCCTGGCTCACCCCAGATGATTGGGCCAGTCTGGTAATCCACCGGATTGCCTTCGCGGTCAACGTATTTACCGTTGGATTCCATGTTGCCCTGCTGGAAGTAAGCAGCAAAGCGATGCATGTACTGGTCGTACGGCAGAATCGCTTCGGTTTCGGCACCAAAGAAGTTGTTGTACCAGATACCGATCAGCGCCAGCAGCACCGGCAGGTTCTGCTCGGCAGGCGTGTTGGCGAAGTGCTTATCCATCGCATGCGCACCGCTCAGCAGCTGCTCAAAGTTCTCAAAGCCGATGGACAGAATGATCGACAAGCCGATCGCTGACCACAGTGAATAGCGGCCGCCAACCCAATCCCAGAACTCGAACATGTTGTCGGTATCGATACCGAATTCACCCACCGCTTTACCGTTGGTCGACAGCGCAGCGAAGTGCTTCGCCACGTGCTGCTGATCGCCAGCGGTTTTCAGGAACCAGTCACGCGCGCTGTGGGCGTTGGTCATGGTCTCTTGCGTGGTGAAGGTTTTTGATGCCACGAGGAACAGCGTGGTTTCCGGGCTGAGATCTTTCAGCGTTTCGGCGATGTGCGTGCCATCGACGTTAGAAACGAAGTGCATGTTGAGGTGGTTTTTGTACGGACGCAGCGCTTCGGTCACCATGAATGGGCCGAGGTCTGAACCGCCGATACCGATGTTCACCACGTCAGTAATGGCTTTACCGGTATAACCTTTCCAGCCGCCGCTGATGATGCGCTCGGAGAAGCCTTTCATCTTCGCCAGCACCGCGTTGACTTCCGGCATCACATCTTTGCCGTCCACCACAATTGGCGTGTTGCTGCGGTTACGCAGCGCAACGTGCAGTACTGCGCGCTCTTCGGTGCGGTTGATCTTCTCGCCAGAGAACATCGATTTGATGGCGCCTGCCAGATCGGTCTCTTTAGCCAGCGCCTGTAATTTTTCGAGGGTTTCTTCGGTGATGCGGTTTTTTGAGAAATCCACCAGCATCTGGTCATCGAAAGTGGCAGAGAATTTCGCAAAACGATCGGCATCTTGCTCAAACAGGTCGGCGATTTGCACCGATTTCATCTGTTCAAAATGCTGCTGCAGCGCTTTCCAGGCAGCGGTTTGTGTCGGATTGATATTTTTCATGGCAACACTCTAGTTGAAATAAGAACCGTCATTCCATCCGGGGCATCCTGCTGGCCCGGCATCCATAGCATTCTTGCACGGGGATGAGTATGACCACAGTTACTGGCTAAGGGAAAAAATTTGTGACCGTGGCCGCACTGTTTCAGGTAAATCCGGCAGCGATTGTCGGTGCTGCGCCAGGAGAATTCCCTGTGCCGCATCAGAAAAAAGCCGCTTTTGTCTGATTCGGACACTACTTTAGGCCGCTGTTGACGGGCGCGTTTGTTCAACGATGCGTTTACCGAAGTGTAAAAGTGAGAAATCCTCAAAGTGCAGGGATGGACAGGGGGGAAAATAATCAGTAATTTATGCGCGCTACTTACACCTCCGGGTGTAAGCCAGAAGAGGCGCGTCGCCCAGGCAGTGTGTTTGAGGATCCGTATCCGCAGAGAACACATCAGGGGGTGTGACGCCGAGGTGGGGCAACACGCGGGGTGTTGCACTGTCGGCTGCAGGGGCTGAATCCTCTGGGTTGTCACCAGAATCGTCCACAGTCGGACGGTTCGCAAGGTGAAGCGCTTTTGGTGACTTGTCTACTACTGATCTTGTCTGCCCAATTCTGCTCTTCTCTTGTGCCTAGGCTGCTACTATGTCTTCCGCCCCAAAAACGGAAGAAAGATAACCTGACACGGGGTTCGTAATATGTCCCAAACTCTTATCGTGGCTAAATTTGGCGGCACCAGCGTTGCCGATTTTGATGCTATGAACCGCAGCGCAGATGTTGTGCTGTCGGATGCCAATACGCGTTTAGTGGTGCTATCTGCCTCCGCTGGCGTCACCAATCTGCTGGTTTCCCTTGCTGAAGGCCAGGAACAAGCGCAGCGCGCTTACCTGCTGGATGAAATCCGCCGTATTCAATACGCCATCATCGATCGTCTGCAATCGCCGGATGTGATCCGCGATGAGATTGATCGCATGCTGGAAAACATCACCATGCTGTCTGAAGCTACCTCGCTGGCGACCTCACATGCGCTGACCGACGAGCTGGTCAGCCACGGGGAACTGATGTCGACGCTGCTGTTCGTGGAGATTCTGCGCGAGCGTCAGGTTAACAGCGAATGGTTTGACGTGCGTAAAGTGATGCGCACCAGCGATCGTTTTGGTCGCGCAGAACCGGAAGTGGCCACGCTGAAAGAGCTGGCCGCAACACAGCTGCAGCCGCGCATTGCGGAAGCGCTGGTGGTGACGCAGGGCTTTATCGGCAGCGAAATCAAAGGCCGCACTACCACGCTCGGTCGTGGCGGCAGCGACTATACCGCTGCGCTGCTGGGCGAAGCGCTGCAGGCCGCACGTATTGATATCTGGACCGATGTGGCCGGTATCTACACCACCGATCCACGCGTGGTGTCCACCGCTAAACGCATTGAAGAAATTACCTTCGAAGAAGCGGCGGAAATGGCGATCTTTGGTGCCAAAGTGCTGCATCCAGCGACTTTACTGCCCGCCGTACGCAGCGATATCCCGGTATTTGTCGGTTCGAGCAAAGATCCGGCTGCAGGCGGTACGCGCGTCTGCAACGAAACTAAAAATCCACCGCTGTTCCGTGCGCTGGCGCTGCGTCGTAAGCAGACGCTGGTAACGCTGCACAGCCTGAATATGCTGCATGCACACGGCTTCCTTGCCGAGGTGTTTAACATCCTGGCGCGCCACAGCATCTCCGTCGATCTGGTGACCACCTCAGAAGTGAGTGTGGCGCTGACGCTGGACAGCACCGGTTCAACCACCACCGGCGACAGCTTGCTGACTCAGGCGCTGTTGACCGAGCTCTCTTCGCTGTGCCGTGTGGAAGTGGAAGAGAACCTCGCGCTGGTGGCGATCATCGGCAACAACCTGTCAAAAGCCTGCGGCGTCGGCAAAGAAGTGTTCGGCGCACTCGAGCCGTTTAACCTGCGCATGATTTGTTACGGTGCCAGCAGTTATAACCTTTGCTTCCTGGTTCCAACCCCAGACGCGGAAGAAGTGGTACGCGCGCTGCATAAGAATCTTTTTGGTTCTTAAGGCAAATTTTTAGCAGGATGAATCAAGCCGGACATGGTCCGGCTTTTTTATTGGTTAAATTTGTTAAACAATAATTTAAGCCCAACGGCAGCCACACTTTCGATCCAGACTTTTCTGGTGATCCCCATTATCACTCGCGAGAACCGTCTCAAATACGCTGGAATTGCCTAAGAATCACACTAATCTCTCATTCAGCGGTTGCGCTTTAATCGCCAAAAACGATAATCCCGCCGCGAAAACATTAAATTATTTGAGGGAACAGAGATGAAAAGATTAGTGGCTGAAACGCTGGGCACTTTCGTGCTGGTGTTGGGCGGTTGTGGCAGTGCGGTTTTGGCCGCGGCGTTTCCAGAATTAGGTATTGGTTTTGCCGGTGTTGCGCTGGCGTTTGGTCTGACGGTATTGGTGATGGCATGTGCCGTC
>NZ_DAMBSA010000336.1:0-5208 GCF_032054795.1 Pantoea sp. CTOTU49201 | reverse complement strand
GCGCGGTATTATAACGGCTGATGGCGACCGGCATCTCAACGTGTGCCAGCGCCTGATAATCCGTTACTGCCGGTTGGGCAACAGGCTCCTGAGTGGCGAATTTGTCTGCAATCTTATCCAGCTCTTCCACCAGTGGATAATCCAGCGTCGCGCCACCTTCCAGCCAGCCGCGCAGCACCGCATGATAAGTTTTCTGCATCTGATGCTGTTCAAACTGCTGCGCCAGTAGATGGGCGACTTCGCTCGATAACGCCATCAGCAACACGCCAGAGGTTGGGCGATCGAGGCGATGCACGGTGAACACATGCTGACCAATCTGGTCGCGCACCGTTTGCATCACCACCACTTTTTCATTGCGATCGAGCCAACTGCGATGCACCAGCCAACCGGCTGGCTTATTCACGGCGACCAGCCACTCATCTTGATAAAGGATTTCGAGCATCAGGCGGAAGGTTCCTGGAACAGCGCATCAAACTTATTGAGCGTCAGCAATAATGCCGCATAGCCCGCCGTGTCGGCTGGCAATGCAACTTCATAATAAGGTGTGATAGCGAAATTCTGCGGTAACGGCGCGCCACTTTCGAGCAGCGCATAAAAGCGCGGCATCAATACCCATTGCAGCCATTGCAGCGGCTCCATGGTATCGAGACAGAAAGGTTCGGTACTGGCGAAGGCGTTCGCCTCGGGGGATTGTGACTGCCAATGGCCGTGTTCGCGCATCACCGCTTCGACCTGCTGCAGGCGCTGAAAAATCATTTGCGACGACATGCGCCACCTCCAGAGAAAAATTGGGCGGCAAGCATACCATCAGTCACGCCCGGCGCAAAAATGGCATAAAAAAAGGGAGCACTGTGATTACAGTGCTCCCGGTTTTCGTTTGCAGCATTCCAGCTACTGCTGTGCTCCCTGCTCATCCATGACAACTTTTCCTGCGCTTTCCGTCGCTTGTCATCATGACATTGGTCCTTAGCATCCTGGCCCGCCACATTCCGCGTGGCTCTCATTCTCCGTCCTGGAGGTGTCCCTGACTCAATCCTGAGTGTCCTGCTTCGTCCTGAAGCCTTCCTTGTGCCGTAAACTCCGTTACGTTCCTGCCTCTTGGCTGACATTCTCCTGAACGTCTCTTAATCCCCAGCATCCTGCCAGTGGTGACTATTCTCCCAGAAACCATCGCAATAACAAGCCAGTAAGAAGCGTTAATGGATTAAGCCCTGTCTTAATTTTCAGATTGATGCCATAAGTTCATGATTCACAATATTTTTACATTTAGCGCTTCCGCAAGTCTGCACGATGATCTAGCGATCTCTCACACGTGACGTGAGAGATCTCTCACAAAGTGCAGCCTAAAAATCTGCAAATCACTGAGTAACCGGTTGTAATGCATTAAGAAATGTCTTAACGGATGTCGCCAGCACTTCACGCTTTTTAGTGCCAGGCTCCTCCAGAATGACCTCACCGGTAAGATTGCACAGCGCAATCACATCATTCTCTGAATCGGTGGTGGCGATAAACAAGGTCGGCGCTTGTCTTAAGCGGCGCTTCATAACCAGATGGCCAATCAGGTTTTCCTGCAGACGGGTGAAATCCGCTTCGCTCCATACCTGCAGCAGGGTAATCGGCCGCTGCTCTAATGTTGCCGTCATATCGCCTGCGAATTGCGTGGTGTAAAACGCACTGATTTCCGGTTGCAGCTGCAGATCCAGCGCACGCTCCACCGCTTCAAGCGTGGCCGGTAAGGTAAACGGCTGCGGCTGCCACAACATGCGGTCATCCAGCGTGCTGATAATGCAGTCGGAGGGAACGCCAAGCAGATCGGCGCTGGCGGGAAAATGTCCGGTTTGTTGCTGCCAATGTTCAACGTAGCGGGCGGTAAATTCACGCAGAGCATCTACGGTTTGCTGCATCATTCATATTCTCGCAGGTGTTAGGTTACACTTAACCACTTTGATGAAATTTAGTGGTAACCGTTATGTCTTCTGAAAACCGGGATCAGGCATTAAGCGGCCTGACCTTAGGTAAGCCCACGGCTTATGTTGATCGTTACGATAACACGCTGCTGCAATCCGTGCCGCGCAGCCTGAACCGTGAGCCGCTTGGGCTGTATCCCGATAATCTGCCTTTTACTGGCGCAGATATCTGGACGCTATACGAACTCTCCTGGCTCAACAGCAAAGGCGTTCCGCAAGTCGCGGTGGGCGAAGTAGTGCTGCGCGCCGATAGCCAAAACCTGATCGAGTCGAAGAGTTTCAAGCTCTATCTTAACAGTTTTAATCAGACAGTTTTCGCCGACTGGGGCGAAGTGCGCCAGACGCTGGAGCGCGATCTCAGCGCCTGCGCGAACGGTCAGGTTAGCGTGGCCCTGTTTCGTCTCAGCGAAGTGGAAGGCCAGCCAATTGGCCACTTCACTGGCGAAATGATTGATGAGCAAGATATCGAAATCCACGATTACGCCTTCAACGCAAATTATCTGGCGCAGGCTGCTGGCCGCGAGGTGGTTGAAGAAACGCTGGTTAGCCATCTGCTGAAATCAAACTGCTTAATCACCAATCAGCCCGATTGGGGCTCGGTGATGATCCGCTACAAAGGCCCGCGTATCGATCGTGAAGCACTGCTGCGATATCTCATCTCATTCCGTCAGCACAATGAGTTTCATGAGCAGTGCGTTGAACGCATTTTCAACGATGTTCAGCGCTTTTGTCAGCCAGAAACATTAACCGTTTATGCACGTTACACGCGGCGCGGCGGTCTGGATATTAATCCGTGGCGCAGTAACGTGCCCTTCTCTCCCGGTTTTTCCCGCCTGGTTCGCCAGTAACAGATTGCGAGACGCCTCGCAGGCCGCTGCACGGATGCGCGGTTCCCCTTGAGCATTCACAGCGGACAACGTTACTCTGTTGAAGGCGCGATTGAAGCATGCGCGACCAGGGATTTTCGTCGCTGCGTTAATAAGTTAAGCGCAGCGTCATCAGCCACGCATTTGCGTGTAAAGGAGTTCTCTTGATTACACATATCAGCCCGCTTGGCTCGATGGATCTGCTCTCCCAGCTTGAAGTCGACATGCTGAAGCGCACCGCCAGCAGCGACCTTTATCAGCTGTTTCGTAACTGTTCTCTTGCGGTACTCAATTCCGGCAGCCAAACCGACAGCAGTCAGGAATTGCTTTCGCGTTTCGAAAACTTTGATATCAACGTGTTGCGCCGTGAGCGCGGTGTGAAACTTGAACTCATCAATCCGCCGGAAGAGGCGTTTGTTGATGGCCGTATTATTCGTTCGCTGCAGGCAAACCTGTTTGCCGTGCTGCGCGACATCCTGTTTGTGAACGGACAACTGGCGGCGACCGAACGCTGCCAGAACGATGAACCGGAAGACTCTGCGCATATCACCAATCAGGTGTTTTCGATTTTACGAAACGCGCGCGCCCTGCATATCGGCGAATACCCGAATACCGTGGTGTGTTGGGGCGGTCACTCGATCAATGCGGTGGAATACCAATATTGCCGCAACGTCGGCACGCAAATGGGCCTGCGCGAACTCAACATCTGTACCGGTTGCGGGCCTGGCGTGATGGAAGCACCGATGAAAGGCGCAGCGGTTGGTCATGCGCAGCAGCGCTATCATGACAGCCGTTTCATCGGCCTGACCGAACCGTCAATCATTGCCGCAGAGCCACCGAATCCGCTGGTCAATGAGTTGATTATCATGCCGGATATCGAAAAACGTCTCGAAGCCTTTGTGCGTATCGCCCACGGTATCGTGATTTTCCCAGGCGGCGTAGGCACAGCAGAAGAGCTGCTCTATCTGTTGGGTATTTTGATGAATCCGCACAACAGCGATCAGGTATTACCGCTGATTCTGACCGGCCCCAAAGAGAGCGCCGACTACTTCCGCGTGCTGGATGATTTCATCGTCAACACCTTGGGCGAAGCCGCACGCAAGCACTACAAAATCATCATTGATGATGCCGCCGAAGTGGCGCGTTTGATGAAAAAAACCATGCCGCAGGTGAAAGAGTATCGCCGCGAAACCGGCGATGCCTACAGCTTCAACTGGTCGATTCGTATCGCACCCGAATTGCAGGTGCCCTTCCTGCCGACGCACGAGAATATGGCAAACCTGAAGCTGTTCCCGGATCAACCCGCCGAGCTGTTGGCGGCCGATCTGCGCCGCGCCTTCTCCGGTATTGTGGCGGGTAACGTCAAAGAGATCGGGATTCGTGAAATACGCGAGAAAGGTCCATACAAGCTGCACGGCGATGCCAATCTCATGCACCGCATGGATGAGCTGTTACAAGGCTTTGTCGCACAGCAGCGCATGAAGCTGCCGGGTAGCGCCTACACGCCTTGCTACGAAATCATCAAATAACCCATCAGGAAGGCAGCCTGCGGGCTGCCGCTATCGCTATGTCGCTTCATCTTCTTATCATTGATGCACTCAATCTGATTCGCCGTCTGCACGCCGTTCAGGGATCGCCGTGCCGCGACGGCTGCGTTGCCGCCTTGCATCAGTTATTAGGACATACTCAGCCCACGCATGTGGTGGCGGTGTTTGATAGCCATGAGCGTCAGCCAGGCTGGCGCCATCAACTTTTGCCGGATTACAAAGCGGGTCGCCCGCCAATGCCGGAAGATTTGCATCTGGAGATGCCCGCGCTACAGGACGCCTTCCGTGCCGCCGGCGTCAGCTGTTGGGTGGCCGATTTAGACGAAGCCGACGATCTCGCCGCCACGCTGGCGGTGAAAATGGCTGACGCCGGTCATCAGGCAACGATTGTTTCTACCGATAAAGGTTATTGCCAGCTGCTGGCGCCCAACATTCGCATTCGCGATTATTTCCAGAAGCGCTGGCTGGATGTGCCTTTTATTGAGCAAGAGTTTGGCGTAACGCCCGCGCAGTTGCCCGATTACTGGGGATTGTGCGGTATCAGCAGCAGTAAAATTCCCGGCGTGCCCGGCATTGGCCCAAAAAGCGCCCGCGAGCTGTTGATGCAGTTTGGTTCGCTGGATGCGATTTATCAGCAATGGGATCAGGTGCCGAGCAAGTGGCAGGGGAAAATGCAGGAACAGCGGGAAATGGCAGAAATCTGCCGCAAGGTATCGACGTTAAAACGGGATTTGGTATTGCAAGGCAATCTCAATACATTGAGATATAAGGCGTCGTAGGGTGCGCATTCAGGTATGACCGGGCTGATGGGTTACAGATCAGACCGGG
>NZ_DAMBSA010000335.1:0-5220 GCF_032054795.1 Pantoea sp. CTOTU49201 | reverse complement strand
TACGCTGGTGTTTATTTATGCACATCATTTCTGGGCCGCCGCCAGTGAACAAGCTGTGCGCGGACAGCCAGAATTACTGCTTTTTTTACTGCCGGGATGCTTGATGGCGCTACTGCAGCCGGAAAGTCCGCTGATCAGCACCTTGTGGGTGGCGCTGGGCGGTACGCTGCTGGGCATGATGTGGTTGATGCTGGCGGTGCCAATGACGCATAGCGGCTTGTTGATTGTGGCCTGGAGTTTGAGTGCGCTGTTCTGGGCGGGATGTGGTGCGCTGCTGGTGCGCTTGCTGCGGATTATGCTGGCGATGCGTGCCGAATAGCATCAATAAAAACGGGCCCGCAGGCCCGTTCTCTTATGCTTCGATACCCAGATTTTCTTTGGTCCAGGCAGCGAATTCGGTGTAACCACCAATGTGCTGATCGTCGAGGAAAATCTGCGGCACGGTTGTCACCGGCTTGCCGGCACGGGCTTCCAGATCGGCTTTAGTAATGCCGGTGGCCTGAATATCAACGTACTGATAGTTAAAATCGTCGCGCTCGCTGGTCAGCTTGGCGGCCAACTCTTTCGCACGTACGCAGTAAGGGCAGCTAGAACGGCCAAAAATCACTGCAATCATTGCTTCTCTCCTTCCGCTGCTGTTTTGTGACTAGAATCACATCACAGCGTGAATAATGCGTCACATCATGCCCGCCCATCCTGCTTAATGAAAGAAGAAGTTACCTGTTATTCTGATACCTGCTGCCTATGCAGACGCTAAAACTGATTGAACGCCAAGGAACCCTCGCATGCGTGATCTCGCCACATTACCGAAACCCGTGTTGCTGCTCGAAGTGCTCGGCGTGCTTGCCGTGATTGGCGCATTGTTGCTCACCAACGATTGGGTGAGCGCACCTGACTTCATCGCGAAAAAGCCGCTGGCGACGCTGCTGTTTTTTCTTGGCATCGCGCTGATGCTGCCAGCCGCATGGATGATGATGTGGCGCACGGCGAAGGCGATGGCTCCACAATTGTTCAATCATTCCAACAAAAAGAAGTAACCACCGGAGAGGATTTATGACGCCGACTATCGATTTACTGTGCAGCCACCGTTCCATTCGCGCTTTTACTGAACAAGGCATTGATGAAGCGCAACGCAGCGCCATTATTGCAGCGGCACAAGCGGCTTCGACCTCCAGCTTTTTGCAGTGCTCCTCGATTATTCGTATTACCGATCCCGCAAAGCGCGAGCAGTTGGTACAGCTCACCGGCGGCCAACCTTGGGTCAGCGCGGCAGCGGAGTTTTGGGTGTTCTGCGCGGATTTCAATCGTCATCAGCAGATCTGCCCGGATGCGCAATTAGGACGCGCTGAACAGCTGCTGCTCGGCTGTGTTGACACCGCACTGATGGCGCAAAATGCCATGGTAGCAGCGGAATCGCTGGGTCTTGGCGGCGTATTCATTGGCGGGATTCGTAATAGTATCGCTCAAGTAACCGAGCTGCTGGAACTGCCGAAGTTTGTGCTGCCGCTGTTTGGCTTCTGCGTCGGTCATCCAGCTGATGCGCCAGACGTCAAGCCACGTATGCCGCAAGCGATGCTGGTGCATGAAAATCGTTATCAGCCCGTCGATAAAAAGGTGCTGGCACAGTACGATGAGCAAATTACTGCCTATTATCAGCAACGTGATAGCAACCAGCGTTCCGAAACCTGGAGCCAGCTGATTCAACGCCTGATTATTAAAGAAACGCGTCCCTTCATTCTGGATTACCTGCATCAGCAGGGCTGGGCGACGCGCTAAGCACAAGGAACTTTGCAATGAAAATGGCCATTCTCACCCGCGATGGATCGATCTATTCGTGTAAGCGTCTGCGCGACGCCGCGGAGGAGCGTGGTCATCAGGTGCAGATCATCGATCCGCTCTCCTGCTACATGAACATCAATTCCGATTCACCGGCGGTGCATTATCGCGGCGAGACGCTTGGGCATTTTGATGCAGTGATCCCGCGCATCGGCACCGCCACCACCTTTTACGGCACCGCCGTGCTGCGCCAGTTTGAGGTGCGTGGCAGCTATCCCCTCAATGAATCAGTCGCCATTACCCGCGCGCGCGACAAGCTGCGCTCACTGCAGCTGCTGGCGCGTGAAGGCATTGATATGCCGATCACCGGTTTTGCCTCCTCGCCGGATGATACCGATGATTTGATTGCGATGGTGGGCGGTGCGCCGCTGGTGGTGAAACTAGTGGAAGGCACGCAGGGCATCGGCGTGGTGCTGGCGGAAACGCGGCAGGCGGCGGAGAGCGTGATCGACGCTTTTCGAGGCCTCAATGCGCATATTCTGGTGCAGGAGTTCATTAAGGAGGCGCAAGGACGTGATATTCGCTGCCTGGTGATTGGCAATGAAGTGGTGGCGGCGATTGAGCGTGAGGCGAAAGAGGGCGATTTTCGCTCTAATCTGCATCGTGGCGGCAAAGCGCGCGCCGTGCACATCACCGATCAGGAGCGGGATATCGCTGTAAAAGCCGCCAGCACGCTGGGGCTCGAGGTGGCTGGCGTGGATATCCTGCGCGCCCATCGTGGACCGCTGGTTATGGAGGTGAACGCCTCGCCCGGACTAGAAGGAATTGAGGGCATTACCGGTTTAGATATCGCCACCATGATGATCAAGTGGATTGAGCAGCACGCTTGTCCCGGCTATCGTCCTAAAACCGGCGGCTAACCCGCGCTTTTCAGCGGTTTTCGTGGCATCCAGATCGGTTTTTCCGTAAGCTAAGGCGCTCATTTCTTCACCCCACAGGATATTACGATGGATTCACTGGTCGTTCCGGACATTGACGTGCTGCGTCGCTGGCTGGATCAACAAAATATCACCTGGTTCGAATGCGATGCCTGTCAGGCACTGCACCTGCCGCACATGCAGAATTTTGACGGGGTGTTTGATGCAAAAATTGACCTGGTGGATAACGTTATCCTCTTCTCCGCGCTGGCAGAAGTAAAACCGACGGCGCTGATTCCGCTGGTAGGCGATTTATCGCAGATCAACGCCAGCTCGCTCACCATTAAAGCCTTTGTTGATATTCAGGATGACAATCTGCCGAAGCTGATTGTCTGCCAGTCGATCAGTACCAGCGCCGGATTAACCTTCGGTCAGTTCTCCCACTTTATGAAGCAGAGTGAAGAGGGCGTTTCTATGGTGATCATGGAAGCCTTTGCTAACCACTTGCTGGTGGTCGAAGAAGAAGAGGAGCGACAACCCAGCTCCAGCAGCCACGCGATGCTGCACTGAGTTCCCCGCCTCGCTAACTGCCGCTTTTTGCGGCAGTTTTCATTTTTGCCCCACCAATTTTTATTCTGCACTTTGCCCTTTATTGCCAGATATTAGTCGTGCTTTATGCCACTAACGCCAAACCCCATAGCAGAAACATGCATAACTTATCGCGAAAAGGCGTTTTTTAAGCTGGGATCTGGTGCAGGTGGTGCGGGGGGGCTATTCTTGCGGGGCTGCTTGAGACGTGCAACCTCAGCGCAGGTATAGGTTTTTGCTATTAAACTCCCGCTGAATATTGATTCATTGTGTGCCTGTGATTTAACAGAAAACGCAACGTCCGGATCGCCGTGTATGCAGCGTTGTGATGACCCGCTCAGGAGGAAGTAAAACATGTTCAACCAACGTAAAAAATGGTTGTCAGGTGTGGTTGCTGGTGCATTGATGGCTGCGGCCGGCGGTGCGCAGGCCGAAGGTAGTACGGTTCATGTGTATAACTGGTCCGATTATATCGCGGCGGATACCGTGCCGAACTTCGAAAAGCAGACCGGCGATAAAGTGGTTTATGACGTCTTTGACTCCAACGAAGTGTTGGAAGGCAAACTGATGGCCGGTAGCACCGGTTATGACGTGGTGGTGCCGTCGTCGAGCTTCCTCGCGCGTCAGCTGCAATCGGGCGTGTTCCAGGAGCTGGATAAGAGCAAGCTGCCGAACTACAAAAACCTCGATCCCGATCTGATGGCGAAAGTGGCCCAGCACGATCCGGGTAACAAATATGCGATTCCTTATCTGTGGGGCACCACCGGCATCGGCTACAACATCGATAAAGTGAAAGCCGCACTGGGCAAAGATGTGCCGCTGGATAGCTGGGATCTGGTGCTGAAACCAGAAAACCTGGAAAAACTGAAAGGCTGTGGCGTTTCCTTCCTTGATGCACCGGAAGAGATCTTCGCTACCGTGCTGAACTACCTCGGCAAAGATCCAAACAGCTCTGACGCGAAAGATTACTCTGGTGCGGCGACCGATTTGCTGCTGAAACTGCGTCCAAACATCCGTTACTTCCACTCGTCGCAGTACATCAACGACCTGGCGAACGGCAACATCTGCGTAGCGATTGGCTGGTCGGGCGATATCCTGCAGGCGAAAGATCGTGCGGATAAAGCCAACAACGGCGTGCATCTGGGCTATATCGTGCCGAAGCAGGGCGCACTGGCGTTCTTCGACATGTTTGCGATTCCAAAAGACGCGAAAAATGTGGAAGGAGCCTACCAGTTCCTGAATTACATGATGGATCCAAAAGTCATCGCTGATGTTTCCAACAACATGAACTATGCCAACGGTAACAAAGCCTCGCTGCCGCTGATCAATGCGGACGTGCGCAACAATCCGGGCATCTTCCCAACGCCGGATGCCATGGCCAAACTGTTTGTGCTGAAGGTCCAGGATCCGAAACTGGATCGTGTGCGTACCCGTGCATGGACTAAAGTAAAAAGTGGTAAGTAATTCGTTCTGAACGATTATTGCCTGAAGACGACAGCAGAGGCGCAGTGATGGCCTCTGTTGTGCCATTTTTAGCGGCTGGCTGTGCCGCGCGATTTTAGCGCCGGAGAAATGTTAGTGAACGACGCGATTCCCCGCCCCCCAAATAAAACGGCTAAGGCGATGACGCCGCTGCTGGAAATTCGCAACCTGACCAAATCTTTTGACGGGCAGCACGCCGTAGATGATGTCAGTCTGACCATTTATAAAGGTGAGATTTTTGCGCTGCTGGGCGCATCCGGCTGTGGCAAATCGACCTTGCTGCGCATGCTGGCGGGATTCGAGCCGCCAACCAGCGGCCAGATTGTGCTGGATGGCCAGGATCTCTCCCATGTTCCGCCGTATCAGCGCCCAATCAACATGATGTTCCAGTCTTACGCACTCTTCCCGCACATGACGGTGGAGCAGAACATTGCCTTTGGCCTGAAGCAGGACAAAC
>NZ_DAMBSA010000334.1:0-5228 GCF_032054795.1 Pantoea sp. CTOTU49201 | reverse complement strand
ATCCCTCTGCACACCTGGCATAGCGGCGCAATTTATTGCGCTTTTCCTAATATCAACGATGGTTCAACCGGCGCGACAACCTGTCGCCAAAGAACTGCAGCACCGTCACCAATGCCACCAGCACCACAATCACCGTCAGCATCACCTGCATATCAAAACGCTGATAACCGTAGCGATACGCCAGATCCCCCAACCCGCCCGCGCCAATCGCGCCGGCCATCGCCGAGGCGTTAATCATCGTCACCAGCGTAATGGTAAACCCGCTGACAATGCCGGGCCGCGCTTCGGGCAGCAGCACATGCCAGATAATATGCCAACGATGAAACCCCATCGCCTGCGCCGCTTCGGTCAGCCCTTTATCCACTTCGCGCAGGCTTACTTCGGCGATGCGCGCAAAGAACGGCGTCGCCGCCAGCGTCAGCGGCACCACCGCCGCCCACACGCCGTAGGTGGTGCCGACGATCCAGCGAGTAAATGGAATCAGCGCCACCATCAGAATCAAAAACGGGATCGAGCGGAACAAGTTCACCACCCAGCCCAGCACGCGATTCAGCAGCGGGCTGGGGAACAGATCGCCGCGTCCTGTTACTATCAGAATCACCGCCATCGGTAATCCGAGCGCCAGCGCCAGCAGCGACGACACGCCGACCATCAGCAGCGTATCCAGCAGCCCAATCCATAAACGATCAATAGCCAGTGACATAACCCGGTATCTCCAGTTGATCCGCAATCGGGGTTAACAGCGTCCGCGCGGCGTCCGCTTCATGCTGTGCATCGAGCAGCAACAACATTTGCCCGGTCGGTTTGCTATCCACCCACTCCACCGCGCTATAAATAAGCGTCAGTTCGCCGCCCACCCGCGCACTCAGCGCTGCCAAATCCGGCTGCGCGCCTTGCCCGGTGTAGCGCAAACGCACCAATAAGCGTGAATCGGCATGCTGACGCGTCGGCGTCAGCAACGGTTGAATCGCTTCCGGCAATGCGCTGAACTGCGGATTGAGGAGCTGTCGCGTGGTCTCTTGCTGCGGATCGCTATACACCTGCCACACCGGGCCGCGCTCGATGATTTCGCCCTGATCGATCACCGCCACCTGATGACAGAGATCGTGCACCACATCCATTTCGTGGGTAATCAACACAATGGTGATGTGACGCTGCTGATTGATCTTCTTCAGCAGCGCCAGAATCGAGCGCGTGGTTTCCGGATCGAGCGCCGAGGTGGCTTCATCACACAGCAGCAGTTCCGGATCGTGCACCAGCGCGCGCGCAATGCCGACGCGCTGCTTCTGCCCGCCGGACAATTGCGCTGGCCACGCGTGCTGACGCTGCTCAAGGCCCACCAGCGCCAGCAGTTCATCCACTTTGCGCCGCCGCTCTGCCGCAGGCATGCCCGCCACTTTCATCGGCAGCTCGATGTTTTCGCGCACCGTTTTCGCCGACAGCAAATTGAAGTGCTGGAAAATCATGCCGGTACCGCGTCGCCAATCCACCAGCTGACGATCGCTCAGCGTGCCGAGGTCAATCCCGTCAATCACCACCTGACCGCGAGTAGGCTTTTCCAGCCGATTACGGCAGCGGATCAGCGTGGATTTACCCGCGCCGCTGCGCCCAATGATGCCGAAAATCTCACCGCGCTTAACCTGCAGATCGACCTCCTTCAGCGCGTCCTGAGTTTGTCCGGGATAGCGCTTACTCAGGCCACGAATCTGCACGTGGATTTTTCCTGCCGTCTCGGCCGTCGGTGACAGCAACGCATCGCGCTCACCGGGAAGCGTCAGGCTCACCATACTTACTGGCTCCAGCCCGGCTGATACAGCTTGCCGTAGAAGTCATCAAGCTTGGCGCGCACCACCGGCGAATGCTGATAGATATCAACGAACTTCGCCAGGCGCGGATCGTTCTGATGACCGTCGCGGATCACGAACTGAATCACGTATTCCGGATGTTCCAGTCCATCGAACAGCAGCGCGTTATTGGGATCGATGGTTTTCGACAGACGCAGATAGTGCGGATAACCCTGCGCTAAATCGACTTCATCCAGCGAACGCGACAGCTGCACCGCTTCCACTTCAATAATCTTCAGATGCTTCGGATTGCTGACGATATCATCCACGGTAGATTTGAGGCCCGCTCTTGGTTTTAAAGTAATCAGTTTGGCTTTTTGCAGCAGCAGCAGGCCGCGCGCGCCGTTAATCGGATCGTTGGCAATCGCCACCGTGCCGCCATCGGGTATTTGATCAATCGCGGTATGTTTCTTCGAATAGAGGCCGATGTTATTGATGATTGCTGGCGCGAAAGGCACCAGATGGAATCCGCCCTGCTGATTAGCGTTCTCCAGGAACGGTTTGTGCTGGAACAGGTTCACGTCGATATCACCGTTTTCCACGCTGACGTTCGGCGCGGTCCAGTCGGTGAACTCCACCAGCTCAACGTTCAAGCCCTGTTTCTTCGCCTCGGCAACGGCGGTTTCCAGTGGCGGTGCAAAGGCGGCGGTAGTGCCAACTTTCAGCGGGCCGCTGTAGTTTTCGGCGGCGACGGCGCTAAACGCCAGCAGTGCGACGCTGGCAGCCAGCGCAAAATGACGTGCAATGTTCATATCAGATCCCTGAGGTTAAATTAACGAAGGTTAACGCCGTCGCGCCAGCGCGCCGCCGGATGGCGATCGGGCAAGCGGTCCTGCTGTTGAAAAATTTTCTGCCGTAGCGAACCGGGCTGATACGCGGTCTTGAAGCGACCGCGCTGCTGTAATTCCGGCACCACCAGATCGATAAAATCGCGGTAGCTCTGCGGATTGAGGATGCGCGTCAGGTTAAAGCCGTCGATATCACCTTCATCGATCCACGTAATCAACGCATCCGCCACCTGGCTCGGATTGCCGACGATCAGCGGATAACGGCTGCCCATCGCGTGCTGCTCCAGCAAACGACGGCGCGTCCAGCCGCTGAAGGCTTTGCTCACTGATTCAATGGCGCGCGTGTCGCCAGTCTGAATCGGCTCATCGAGTTCGAACGCAGCTAAATCCAGACCAATCGAACTGGAGAAGTGCGCGATACCCGCTTCCGGGCTGGCGTATTCGAGATAGCTTTTATGCTTCTCCTGCGCTTCGCGTTCGGTAGGCGCGACAATCACGCTGACGCCCATAAAGATGCGCAGATCGTCAGGATGGCGTCCGGCAGCCACCGCCGCCTGACGCAAACGCGTCGATTGCTCGCGCATCGCCGCCGGTGACGCGGCATTGACAAAGCTGCACTCGGCGTGACGTCCGGCGAACTGCACGCCGCGCGCCGATGAACCGGCCTGGAACAGCAGCGGCGTTCGCTGCAGCGACGGGCTGCTCAGGTGATAACCCTGCACCTGATAAAACTCGCCCTGATGATTGATTTGATGGATTTTGCTGGCATCGGCGTAGCGACGATGGGCTTTATCCTGCACCAGCGCATCATCCTGCCAACTGCCTTCCCATAACTTGTAGGTGACATCGAGAAACTCATCGGCCTGATCGTAGCGGCGGTCGTGCGCCAGCAGCTGTTGCTGCCCCATGGCACGCGCGGCGCTATCGAGATAACCGGTGACGATGTTCCAGCCGATGCGCCCTTTGGTCAGGTGATCGAGCGTGGAAAGGCGGCGCGCGAACGGATACGGCGCTTCATAACTCAGGTTGGCGGTCACGCCAAAACCCAGATGCTGCGTCACGCTGGCCATGCCGGAAATCAGCATTAGCGGATCGTTGACCGGCAGCTGAATCGACTCTTTAGCGGTCAGGCCAATGCCTTGCTGATAGACGTCATACACGCCGAGAATGTCGGCGATAAACAGCCCATCAAACAGCCCGCGCTCCAGCAACCGCGCCAGATCCAGCCAGTAATCCAGCGAGTTGAAATCCACCGAACGATCCTGCGGATGCGTCCACATGCCGTGATGAATATGCCCAACGCAGTTCATATTGAAGGCGTTAAGCAGAATCTGTTTTTGACTCATATCGTCCCCCGACGCGGCGGCAACACGCCATTCAGCAGATAGTTGCCGATTGCCGGATATTTCCAGCGCACCGGATCGTGCAAGGTATGCGTACGCGCATTGCGCCAGTGGCGGTCGAAGTTGTGCTCGCGCAGGCTGGAACGCGAACCGCCGAGTTCAAACAGCAGATTGCTGGCCTCTAGCGATACTTCCGTGGTCCAGGCGCGCGCCTTCGCCACTTCCACCGACGCCAGCGCCACGTTTTCGGCGCTGGGATCGCGCTGCGCGACGTCAACCGCATCACCGGCGATCGCCAGCAGTGCATCGCCGGCGCTCAGGCGTGCGGCCAGACGACCGGTGCGATCGAGCGTCAACGGATCGTCGCTGGCGCGTTCGACGCCGCTGTCCGGCCACGGACGCGCACGTTGACGCAGGAAATCGAGCATGTCGTCAAACGCCGCCCGCGCAATGCCCTGATCGATAGCCGCATGCATAATCTGCGCGAATGGCCCAACGGTGCTCGGACGCTCAAACGCGGTCTGGAACGGCACCACATCTTCCGGCGCAATGGCTACGTCACGGAACTGCACGCTGCCGCTGCCGGTGGTGCGCTGACCAAAGCCGCTCCAGTCATCAATCACGTTGACGCCGTGCTGATGGCGCGGCACAAACACCAGTTGCTCTTTGCCGTCATCGGCAATCGCCAGCGTCGGAATACGGTCGGCATACAGCGCACCGGTGCAGTAAAACTTGTTGCCGTTGAGGCGCAATCCTTCCACCTGCTGTGAAACCGCCGTGGAACGCTGATGCGCGGCGGGCGAACTGAATTCCGCCAGCGCATTACCGTGATGCACCCCTGCCAGCACTTCGGCGTAGAGCCGCTGTTTCTGCGCCTCGCTACCGTTGATACGTAGCACTTCCAGCGCGTAAAAATGGTTCTGCGGCACCTGACCAATCGAACCGTCGGCGGCGCTCAATATCACGAAAATTTCGGCCAGTTCGGCGGTAGAAATCTCAATGCCGCCAAAGTCACGCGGCACGGTGATGGCACCGAGCCCGGATTGAAACAGCTGCTGCAATTCAGTGTGCGGCAGTTCACGTTCGCGGTCGCGCTGGGCGGAACCGGCACGAAAACGTTTCGCCAGTTCCTGCGCCACCTGCAAGGCCTGTTGGGCATGGGTGATGCGCGTCGCGCGCTGTTTGGGCGATACCTGCGTCATGGTTGCTCCTTAAATCCACGCATGACGCGCAGGCAGCGCATCATTGAGGTA
>NZ_DAMBSA010000333.1:0-5244 GCF_032054795.1 Pantoea sp. CTOTU49201 | reverse complement strand
GCCTCCACGGTGTTTGGCGGCGGCAACGAACATATCATTCTGTCGCCGGAAGAGAGCAACGGCATTCTGGTTGCCGCCAACTATATGCAGGAAATCCCCTCACCGGAAAACAAAGCTTTCGTTGAGCGATTCCATGCGCGCTACGGCGCCAATACGCCGTACATCAGCGACCTGGCGATGGGCGCTTATCAGGGCATGTTGATCTGGGCGGAAGGGGTGCGCAAAGCGGGCGATGTCGATCGCATGAAGGTGATCGAGGCGCTGGAGTCCGGCGTCACGCTGACCTCGCCGAGCGGCAAGCTGAGCGTCGATCCCGCCACGCATCACTGTTCGCTGGATGTGCATATCGCCGAAGTGGAAAACCATCAGATGAAAATTCTGGAAACCTTCACCGATCAAGCGCCGGTGGATACCGCGATGGTGTGCGATCTGAAGAAAAATCCGCGCGATACCAAACAGTATCAAATTGAGCTGTAACAGGAGCCGCTATGGATCTGTTCATTATCTACGCCATTGAAGTGCTCAATGCCATCGCCGTGCTGGTGATCATGAGCGTTGGGCTGGCGGTGGTGTTCGGCATGATGAAAATCGTCAATATGGCGCACGGCGAATTCATGATGCTGGGCGGTTACAGCGCCATTCTGGCCACCAATCAGTGGGGCGTGCCGATCTGGATCTCAATGCTGGTGATCGCACCGCTCACCGTGGGCGTGTTTGGCGCGGTGATTGAGCGCGTGATCATCCGTCATCTGTATGGGCGGATGATCGACACCATGCTGGCGACATGGGGGCTGAGTCTGGCGCTGATCGGTGCTGCAACCATGCTGTTCGGCAACACCACGCTGGGCATCAGTTCGCCGCTGCCCAGCGTCAGCATTGGCAATTACAGCACCAGCGGTTATTCGCTGTTCATGATTGTGTTTGCGGTCGGCTTGCTCGGCGCGCTGTGGCTGCTGCTGCGCTTTACCACCTTAGGTTTGTGCGCGCGTGCCACCATGCAGAATGCGCGCATGGCGGCGGCGCTCGGCAGCAATCCGGGCAAAATCTACAGCCTGACGTTTGGCCTCGGCGCGGCGCTATCGGGTTTGGGCGGCGCACTGTTAGCGCCGATTACCGGCGTGATCCCAACCATTGGCGTCAGCTTTATCGCCAAAGCCTTTATCACGGTGATTGGCGGTGGCAGCGCCATCATCGCCGGTACGCTCTCCGCCTCCACGCTGTTCGGCACCATTTCGCAGTTGGTGACCTACTTCTCCACGCCGGTGTTTGGTGCGGTTGCGCTGTTGCTGAGCGCCATTGTGCTGCTGCGCTTGCTGCCGCAGGGCATCACCGGGCGCTTCTTCAGGAGATCGCTGTAATGAAACTGTTCTCGGAAAAGATCCAGATTGTCGTCACCTCACTGGCGATGGTGCTGGTGGCGCTGTGGCTCTCAGGTGCGATTGAGCTCTACACCTTGCTGTCGCTGACAGTGTTTCTGGTGATGGGCTTGTTGTCGCTCAGCCTGGCGTTTATCTGGGGTTACGGCGGCATTCTGTGCTTCGGCCAGGCGGCGTTTTTCGGTTTAGGTGCTTATACCTATGCGATTTGCGCCATCAACTGGGGCGATTCGACCTGGGCAGTGGTGATGGCGGTGCTGCTGCCAACGCTGTTCTCGCTGCTGCTCGGCTATGTGATTTTTTATGGCGGCGTCAGCGATGTCTATCTCGGCGCGATCACGTTGGCAGTTAGTCTGGTGCTGTTCAACTGGGTCAACTCCACCTCCGGCAGCGAATATCACATCGGCGAAGCGCTGCTGGGCGGCTTTAACGGCATTCCCTCGGTGCCGACGCTCAACCTGCCGTTCCAGCCGGATGCGATTTTATCGCCCGAGGCGATCTTTATGGTCACCGCCGGATGTCTGGCGCTGTGCTACGCCTTGCTGAAGTTCGTGCTGCTAAGCCGCTTTGGCAAAACCGTGGTGGCGATTCGCGAGAACGAGCAGCGCGCCGGATTGCTCGGCTACAACGTGCCGGCGCATAAGCTGGCGACTTTTGCCATCGGCGCGGCGATTGCCGGACTGGCGGGCTGTTTGTACGTCAACTGGGGCGCGTTTGTCAGTCCTGGCGTGTTCAGCATCAGCCAGTCGGCGCAAATCATCATCTGGGTGATTGTCGGTGGACGCGGCACGCTACTTGGGCCGGTGATCAGCTGCGTGTTGTTGCAGTGGATGGTGACGCGGCTGGGCGCGCAGCAAACCGTGGATGTCAATTTAGTGCTCGGCGTGATCCTGGCGGTGTTTGTGTTGCTGATTCCGGGCGGTATTTTGCCGACGCTACAGCGCCTGTGGCGGCGCAAGCGTCGTGCCGCTGTGCCCGCCAGCCGCGCGCAGGTCAGTGAGGTGAAACAATGACAACCAACGTGTTACTGGAAACCCGCAAAATGGGCGTCAGTTTTGGCGGCGTACATGCGGTGAAAGAGGTGGATTTCACCTTACGTGAAGGCGAGTTGCGCTGCCTGATTGGCCCCAACGGCGCAGGCAAAAGCACCTTCTTCAAGATGCTGAGCGGCCAGGTGACGCCGACGCGCGGCGAGTGTCGCTATCGCGAACAGGTGATCTCCGGCAAACGACCATGGGAAATCGCGCGTTTGGGGATTGGCATCAAAACCCAGGTGCCGAGCGTGTTCGAAGGTTTAAGCGTGCAGGAAAACTTGTGGCAGGCGGCAGCCAATAAGCTGGCGAAAGCGGCGCTGCCAGCGGCGATTGAACAAGTGCTGGAGGATATCGGCCTGGTCGATCTGCAACATGCGGTGCTCTCCGAGTTAGCGCATGGTCAGCGGCAGTGGGTGGAGCTGGGGATGATCCTGATCTCCAAACCGCAGCTGGTGCTGCTGGATGAACCGGCGGCGGGCATGACGCATCAGGAAGTGCGCAAAACCGCGCAGCTGATCAAGGCGATCAATCAGCAGAGCACGGTGGTGGTGGTGGAACACGACATGGAGTTCATCAGCATGATTGCGCAGCAGGTGACGGTGTTTAACCAGGGCGCGGTGCTGGCGGAAGGCAGCTTCCGCGAGGTGACGCAAAATCCGCTGGTGAAAGAGGCGTATCTCGGCAATCTGGAGATTAAACATGCTTGAAATAAAAGAGATGGTTTCGGGCTACAACAAGATTCCGGTGCTGAACTTATCCGAGCTGTTTGTCGGCGCCAAGTCGTTCACCGGCGTGCTGGGCCGCAACGGCATGGGCAAAACTACGCTGCTGCGCACCATTATGGGTGAACTGCCAGCCTGGCAAGGCCGCATCGCGCTGAACGGCATCGATATTACTGGTTATCAGGCGCATCAGCGGGCGGTGGCGGGCATCGGTTTTGTACCGCAAGGACGACAGATTTTCCCGCAGCTGACGGTGGAGGAGAATCTGCGTATGGGCTGCGTGAAACACTTCTCCCGCGCCGGGCAGATTATCGAGCAGATGCTGGAATATTTTCCGCGCCTGAAACGCCTGCTGGCGCAGCCGGGCGGTGCGCTGTCGGGCGGCGAGCAGCAGCTATTGGCGCTGGCGCGTTGCCTGTGCGGCCAGCCGCAGCTGGTGCTGCTGGATGAGCCAACGGAAGGGATTCAACCGAATATCTGCGAGGAGATCATTGAGACGTTGCGGCGGCTGCGCCATGAGATGGATATTTCGATCATTCTGGTGGAGCAGGATATCGAGTTTCTTTATGCGCTTTCTGACCAGATTCATGTGATTGAGAAGGGGCAGATTGTGCAGAGGATCGATCCGAAAACCCAGTCAAGTGCCAGCGTGGCAGAGCAGTTTTTAGGGTTTCATGTTTGAGCATTATTCAAGGTGCGCATGAATGCGCACCCTACAAAACCGCTCCGCATCCTTGTCCGCCCTGACACAGCACCCGGCAGCATCAGCAAAGCACGGATTCAGCCGCTCGCTTACTGTGAGGCTTCCTCATTCGGGATGCGCATAGGGTGAACCATGACTGAACAATCATTACTGGCAACGCTTTCTGGTGTCCGGCTGCATATTTTCCATCCTGATTCACAGAGCGTGCGCGCGTTTTGCGCCTCGCTGACGCAGTTGGGCTGTCACGCGCAACACAGCTGGCCGCCAATTGCATCAATTCCTGCGGATACGCAGCTGCTGCTGGTGGCGATCGATGTCCATCAGCAGCAGCCTTTATCCACTCTGTTCAATAGCGCGCGCGAAAGCGATATTCCCATCATCGCGCTGGCGGATAGCCACAACGCGCGGCTGTTTCCGCTGCTGCTACAACTCCAGCCCAACGCCATCGCCGAGCGTGAGCTCAATCCGTTTGCCTTAATTGTGCAGATGATCGGCACGCTACAAACCGTGCGTCATCACCAGCGGTTGCGTGCGGTGCAGCAGGCGCGTAAAGCGCGTGGGGAAAGGTTGGCGCAGGCCAAAGGCGTGCTGATGCAGACCTTCGGGCTGGATGAATCGGGGGCGTATCGCTTGATGCGCAGCGAAGCGATGAACACGCGCAGCAGCATGGAATACACCGCCGAGCGCGTGATCACCACGTTACAAAAGTAGCGGCGCGTCCGGCTGCCGTAACAGGCTGCTGGGCGTGTAACCAAAGGCTTTGCGAAATGCCAGGCTGAAGTGCGACATATCGCTGAAGCCGTGATCCAACGCCACCTGAGTGATATTGCGCGCTTTGCCTTCGGCCAGAACGCGATGACACGCCTGTAAACGCTCCTGCCAGAGAAAGTTCATCGGCGTGGTGCCGTGGGCGGCAAACACCCGGCTGATGGTGCGCGGTGAGACGTGATGCGCATTGGCGATCTGCGCCACCGACAGCTCCGGTTCTTGCAGATTGTGGCGCAGAAAACTCACCACGCGCGAATACAGATCCGGCTTCAGCGCCTCTTCGCTGTGCTGCAAATTGACGCTGACCGAAATCATATTCAGCAGCGTGTTGGCAAACTGCTCCGCCAGAAACGGATTCTCGCGGTCGGGATTAAACACAAAGGCTTCCTGTAAAAGCAGCTTGAGCGATGCCATGCCGGGGCGCGTAAGATCCAGCGTTTTGCCCGCTAGTTTGGCGGTGGCAGGCGCTTCCTTCTCCATGATGTGGCGCGGCAGATGCACGATATTGATCGCCACCTTCTCCATGGCAAAATCAAACGGCGTCGCGGCATCGTAAATCACCACGTCGCCCGCGCTGACGCGTGATTGATTGCCATTCTGCCGCAGCGTGCCGCTGCCCGCGCAAACGTAGCCCAGATAGA
>NZ_DAMBSA010000332.1:0-5245 GCF_032054795.1 Pantoea sp. CTOTU49201 | reverse complement strand
CGCTTTCGCTTTCGCATCGGCAGCAGCCTGCGCTTTGGCTTCAGCATCCGCTTTGGCTTTCGATTCTGCGGCCGCTTTTGCCTGCTGCGCCGCTTTCTCTTTGGCCGCTTCAGCAGCGGCAGCTTTGGCTTCCGCGTCCGCTTTCTTCTTCGCGTCTGCTGCGGCTTGCTTGGCTTCCTCTACCGCTTTGGCTTTGGCATCGGCGGCGGCTTTTGCCTGCGCATCGGCTTCCGCTTTGGCATCAGCCTTGGCTTTTGCTGCTGCGGCTTCGGCAGTTTTCTGCTGCTCCTGCGCCTGCTTAGCGGCGGCTTCAGCGGCTTTCTGCTGCTCGGCTTGCTGCTTCGCCTGCTCTTTAGCTTCCTGCTGGGCCTGCAAGCGCTCTTTTTCCATCTCTTTCAGGCGCTGCTGCTCAGCAGCTTGTTTCTGCTGTAACTCTTCGGCCTGCTGCTGCGACTGTTTCTGACGCTGCTGCTCGGCGCGTTGGCTGTCTCGTTGCTGATTCTGCTGGCGGTTATACTGCTCAACCACGGCGCCTGAATCGACCATCACTGCGTCAATATCACTGCCACCGCCACCGCCGCTGGATTCGATTTTTTCGTTAAACGAGCTCCAAATCAGTAAGGCGATCAGCACGATGTGCAGAATCACCGAAACGATTATTGCGCGTTTTAACTTGTCGTTCTGCTCGGTTGCCTTCGACACACTCGGTTCCCAAAAACGGTTCGCTTTAAATCGGCTGCGTCATCAAACCGACAGATTTCACGCCTGCCTGATGTAACAGGTTAAGCGCCTTGATGATTTCGTCGTAAGGGACGTCTTTCGCACCGCCGATCAGGAAGACCGTTTTCGGATTGGCTTCAATCCGGCGCTGCGCTTCGCTCACCACCTGCTCCGGCGGCAACTGCGTCATACGATCGTGATCCACCACCAGGCTGTACTGGCCAACACCAGACACTTCAACAATCACGGGTGGATTATCATCAGTTGAGACAGTTTTTGAATCTGTCGCATCCGGCAGATCCACTTCCACGCTCTGGGTAATAATCGGCGCGGTTGCCATAAAGATGAGCAGCAACACCAACAGCACGTCCAGCAGTGGAACTATGTTGATTTCCGACTTAAGGTCGCGTTTACCGCGACCACGGGTTCTGGCCATCGTAAACCTCGACTTACTTCGTGTTTTCGGTGGAGAAAGCCTGACGATGCAGGATAGCCGTGAACTCTTCCATGAAGTTGTCGTAGCCCTGTTCCAGCTTGTTAACGCGCTGGTTCAGACGGTTGTACGCCATAACGGCAGGAATGGCCGCAAACAGACCGATTGCAGTCGCGATCAGCGCTTCGGCAATACCCGGTGCAACCATCTGCAGCGTGGCCTGTTTTACCGCACCGAGGGCGATAAAGGCGTGCATGATCCCCCACACCGTACCAAACAGACCGATATACGGACTGATGGAGCCAACGGTGCCAAGGAAAGGAATGTGAGTTTCCAGCGTTTCCAGTTCACGATTGAAGGAGATACGCATCGCACGGCTCGCGCCCTCTACAACCGCTTCCGGCGCATGGTTGTTAGCACGGTGCAAGCGCGCAAACTCTTTGAAACCCGAATAGAAAATTTGCTCAGATCCGCTCAATTCATCGCGGCGTCCCTGGCTTTCCTGATACAGACGAGACAGCTCGATACCGGACCAGAACTTATCTTCAAAGGCTTCGGCTTCGCGCCCCGCCGCATTCAAAATGCGCGTACGCTGAATAATGATCGCCCATGAGGCAATAGAAAAGCCGATCAAAATCAACATGATAAGTTTGACCAGAAGGCTCGCCTTCAGGAACAAATCAAGAACATTCATGTCAGTCACTGCTTGAACTCCGCGACAATAGACTTGGGAAGCGCAATTGGCTTCATTAGATGTGGGTTGATGCAGGCAATCAGGACTTCTGCTTCATTTAGCACTTTGCCTTCTGCATTCACGATACGCTGCGAGAACGTCATCGTTGCACGCGTCATTGAGGTCACTTCTGTTTGAATTTCCAAAAGATCGTCCAGACGTGCAGCCGCAACAAAATCGATCGTCATGCGTCGTACCACAAAAGCCACCTGCTCTTCCAACAGGACCTGCTGATTGAAATGGTGCTGGCGCAACATTTCGGTACGTGCTCGTTCATAGAAAGCAAGATAACTGGCGTGGTAAACCACACCACCGGCATCAGTGTCTTCGTAATAGACACGAACCGGCCAGCGAAACAGCGTAGTACTCACTCTACATCCCGGTCTCATTTTAAACGTTGCTACTATACGCAAGTGAGATCGGCTTGGGAATGGTCCGCCAGAGCCAGGCGAAAATAATTATCACAGGTTAACAACTGGAAGGATTTATAGGATGTTTCTTGACCGGGCGCTGACAAAACCTCACGCCAGCGCCTGAAAATGCAGCGTTTTTAAGTCCTGAACCTGGACTTAATGGTAGAACCAGAAAATTCCTGCCAGCAAAATCAACAGCGCGGGCAGAGGTGAGAATAGAGCCTGCCAACGCGTTTGTTGTGGACTGAATCCGGTGCCGTGAATCACGCCGGTACACACAGCCCAAATCAGCAACAATCCATGCCATATCGCCAAATCACTGGTACGCGCGGCAAAGCGTGAAGGTTGCCAAATAACGCAGCCCGCCAGCCACAGTGCAAGAATTAACGAAAGGGCCCGAAGTGGGCCCTTGTCCATCAGACGATACATCGTCCGAATCATTGTGCGCATCAGACTTGCTCATCCTTCGCGCTGCTCTCTTCAACATGCTCCAGCGCCAGCGCCGTAATCACACCGAACGCACAGGCCAGCAAGGTGCCAAGAATCCAGGCAAAATACCACATGCTCAATCTCCTTAATCAGTACAGGGAGTGCGTATTGCTCTCAATGTGTTCTTTAGTGATACGGCCAAACATCTTGTAATAACACCAGGTGGTGTACGCCAGGATAATCGGAACAAAGATGATGGCGGCAATGGTCATCACTTTCAGCGTCAGCAGGCTAGAGGTGGCATCCCACATCGTCAGGCTGATGCCTGGCACGGTGCTGGATGGCATGATGAACGGGAACATCGCAATCCCGGCCGTCATGATCACGCACGCTAATGTCAGTGAAGAAGAGATAAACGCCAGAGCGCCCTTCTCGATACGCGAAAAGAGAATGGTCAGCAGCGGCAACACCACGCCCAACAGCGGGAACAGCCACAATACTGGCATCTGCTCGAAGTTCACCATCCATGCGCCCGCTTCACGTACCACATCTTTACCCAACGGGTTGGATGCGGCGTGATGATCGATAACGCTCTTCAGCACATAACCATCAATGCCGTATTTCACCCACACACCGGCAAGGATGAAGCACACCATCATCACCAGCGCCGAGATTTGTGCGGTGCTGCGGCTGCGGACGTGCAACTCACCGGCAGTACGCATCTGCAGATAGGTTGCGCCCTGCGTCAGGATCATTGCCACACTCACCACGCCTGCCAGCAAGCCAAACGGATTCAGCAGTTGGAAGAAGTTGCCGGTATAGAACAGGCGCAGATATTCGTCAGCATGGAACGGCACGCCTTGCAGCAGGTTGCCGAATGCCACGCCAATCACCAGCGGCGGGACAAAGCTGCCGATGAAAATGCCCCAATCCCACATGCCACGCCAGCGCATATCTTCAATCTTCGAACGGTAATCAAATCCCACCGGACGGAAGAACAGTGAAGCCAGCACCAGAATCATCGCCACATAGAAGCCGGAGAACGCAGCGGCATACACCATTGGCCAGGCGGCAAACAGCGCGCCACCAGCGGTGATCAGCCAAACCTGGTTTCCGTCCCAGTGCGGCGCAATGCTGTTAATCATGATGCGACGTTCGGTATCGGTGCGTCCCAGAATGCGGGTCAGCATACCAACGCCCATATCAAAGCCATCGGTGACCGCAAAACCAATCAGCAACACGCCAATCAGCAGCCACCAGACAAAGCGCAATACTTCGTAATCAAACATGGTCGCTCTCCTTATCCACGCGCCGGCTGAGATGATGTCTTCAGCGTTTCATGATGATAGCGGCCAGTTTTCAGGCTGCTTGGACCGAGGCGCGCGAACTTGAACATCAGGTACATTTCCGCCACGAGGAACAAGGTGTAGAGGCCGCAAATCAGCGTCATTGAGAACAGCAGATCGCCGACGGTCAATGAGGAGTTAGCGACTGCGGTTGGCAGCACCTCACCAATTGCCCACGGCTGGCGACCATACTCGGCAACGAACCAACCCGCTTCAATCGCAATCCATGGCAATGGAATGCCGTACAACGCGGCTTTCAGTAACCAGCGCGACTTGCCGATACGGTTACGAATCACGCTCCAGAAGGAGAGCGTAATGATGCCCAGCATCAACACACCGCCCAGCACCATGATACGGAAGGCGAAGTACAGCGGTGCAACGCGTGGGATTGAGTCTTTAGTGGCTTTCTGAATTTGCTCTTCGCTGGCGTTAGCCACATCCGGCGTATAGCGTTTCAGCAGCAGGCCATAACCCAGATCCTTTTTGCTGGCTTCAAACTGGCTGCGCACAGCAGGATCTTTGCTACCACCGCGCAGTTCGTTCAGCAGCGCGTAGGCTTTCATGCCGTTACGAATACGCACTTCATGCTGCGCCAGCAGATCTTTCAAACCGGTCACTGGCGTATCAACGGAACGCGTGGCGATTAAACCGAGCAGATACGGAATCTGAATCGCATATTTGTTTTCCTGGGTTTCCTGGTCCGGAATGCCAAACAGCGTAAAAGCAGCTGGCGCCGGTTGGGTTTCCCATTCCGCTTCAATCGCCGCCAGTTTGGTTTTCTGCACGTCGCCGATTTCATAACCAGATTCGTCACCCAGCACGATCACCGACAAAATCGCCGCCATACCGAAGCTGGCTGCGATAGCAAAGGAGCGTTTAGCGAAAGCAATATCGCGCCCTTTCAGCAGATACCATGCGCTGATACCCAAGATGAACATCGCACCGGTGGTGTAACCAGCGGCCACGGTATGCACAAACTTCACTTGCGCAACCGGGTTTAGCACCAGCTCGGAGAAGCTCAGCATCTCCATACGCATGGTTTCAAAATTGAACTCGGAAGCAATCGGGTTTTGCATCCAGCCGTTCGCCACCAGAATCCACAGCGCGGACATATTTGAACCGAGCGCCACCAGCCAGGTCACCGCAAGGTGTTGCACCTTGCCGAGGCGAT
>NZ_DAMBSA010000331.1:0-5246 GCF_032054795.1 Pantoea sp. CTOTU49201 | reverse complement strand
GACTTCGGTGCCGGGCATCACCCCGCTTGGCACTTTGTATTGCGGCGTGCTCAGCACCACCAGGAACTGGATTTTGCGCGACAGCGGGAAGCACGGATACGCCTGCGCATCAAATAGCTGCCAGTACTCCTCCTCTTCAGTCTGACGCATCAACACCAGCTTAAAGCCGCGACTGTTCAGCAGGTTTTGCGCCGCCGCCGAGTTGGGATCGAGCATGGCAAACACCTGTGTTTCGCCGACTACTTTCCAGCGCCCTTCTTTGCGCGCTTCATCGTTGCGCCGGAAGTAGAGAAACGCCTGCTGGTTTTTCAGGTAGTGCTCAAAGCGGCGCAGATAATTTTTGCGCTCGTTGTCGTCCGAGACAAACAGCAGATCCTCGATCGGGCTGTTAATCTCCTCCTGCGCGAACAGCGCGCGGATCACCAAATTGCGAAAGCTGGTCGACGGGCTCAGCAACCCGCGTGCGGTGAGCTCTTTCTCGTCGGGATGCTGCTGCGTATAGCGCAGGGCAATCTCTTCGAAGGTCAGCAGCTCACCCGGTAACAAGTCATAATTGAAGCGCATAGACACCCCAGAAACGGAAAAATGTGGTTCAAAAATTGGAATGATTCTGAAGGGAGTTATCGGCAGATTTGGTACGGACTGTAACAAGGCGGTTACTTTTCTGAGGATGTTTGGTGCTGGGTGAAATCGTTGTTTTTGTTGGGATGGGATTTGGATTAGTGCAGAAGGAATCACTGGGTTGGTTTGGCCGTTCGGTGCTTTAGGTCGCCATGAATGGCGACCCTACAAAGGCGTTCGTCGTAGGGGCGCCATTCATGGCGACCAATTTACTTCTCTGCGGCTAAGCGGCTTTGAGCTGTTGCAGGCGTTTCTCACGGCGGATCTTACGCTCTTCAAACACCGCCACCAGCGCCATCAGGGCGATACAGCCGATGGCTGCCGCATCGAGCGCCGCAAAGGTCCCGGCCCAACCGGTTAAGCCAAAGATTGGCGTGCCATCGGCGATCATGCCTAAGCCTAACTTAGCAAAGCTGTCGCCAATCAGGTAAGCAAAGGTGCCTTTAATACCATCGGCGGCGCCAATGGCTTTTTTTGGCACAAAGCCGACGGCGGCAACACCAATTAACAGTTGTGGACCAAACACCAGGAAGCCCAGAGCAAACAACGACGCCAGATAAACATACTGATTGCTGGCATGTTGATAGATACCGAGCGTGGCAATAATCAATGCCAGCGCCACGCATGCCACCAACGCACGACGACCATTCGCCAGATCCGACAACCAGCCCCACAGCAGCGTGCCGACTAACGCACCGACTTCAAACAGCGTGAAGCCCTGAATCGCCACCTCTTTCGAAAGTTTCAGCTCCTGAAAGGCATACACCGTCGACCACTGATCGATACCAATACGCACCACATACAGGAAGATGTTGGCGAAACACAGCAGCCAAATCACTTTGTTTTTCAGCACGTACTCAACAAAGATCTGCCATTTGGTCATCGCCTGATCTTCAGTTTCCTTATCCTCTTCGCTGACCTCCTCACCAAACAACTCTTCGGCTTTGCCCAGACCGTAGGATTCGGGAGAATCACTGCCGTAGCGCAGACCGATAAAGCCGACGACCAGCGCAATCAGTGACGGAAACACAAACATGCCGACCACATGCCCATCGAACAGGTAATTGGCACCAAACAGCGCCACACCGGCCGCACCCGCGCCGCCGAGATTATGCGAAATATTCCACATGCCGAGATAGCTGCCGCGTTTACGGCGTGGCGTCCACTTGGTGATGGTGGAGTAACTACAGGAGCCGCCGGTACTTTGGAAGAAGCCGCTCAGTGCATAAAACGCGATCATCAGGAACAAACTCACTGAACCCGCGCCCATGCTGGCGCTGAAGCCCAGCATGCAGATGGCCGAGAGGATCAGCATAAACGGCAGGAACTGCTTGGTGTTTTTACCATCGGCGTAATAGGAAACCAGCGTTTTACCGACGCCGTAAGTGATGGAGAAGCCAAGGCCAATCATCCCCAACTGCGTCATGCTGAGTCCGTAGGTGGTGATCATGTCGTTCTGCGCAATGTTGAAGTTTTTGCGGATCAGATACATGGTCAGGTAGCCGATAAAGACCACCAGATAGGACTGCATAAAGGGTTTGAACCACATCTTGCGCCGCTCGTCGAGCGACAGATTCAGGGTCGGCTTGCGCACCTGATTTAAGAAAGCCAGCATGGAGTGCTCCTGATTAATGACCTGCGTGATGGCAGGCATTGTAAAAATCAGCAGCGGTTTCGGCCTGAGACAACTGCCCGGCGCAACCGGGAAAATTTCTTAGTTTTGTCGATGTAAGCGCAAAAAGCAGGGATACATCACACTTCCTCGCGCTGGCGCGGCGTTTGAGCATGCAGGAACGGCAACAGCAGCAGGGCCGAAATGCCCGCCGCGCAGGCGATGACCGCGAAGAAACCGCTCCAGTGCCAGACATCGATCACCCGCGCCAGCGGCCAGCCAGAGAGCGACGCGCCCAGATAGGCAAACAGGCCAACAAATCCGGTCGCCGCGCCCGCCGCATCTTTATGCGAACACTCCGCTGCCGCCATGCCGATCAACATCTGCGGGCCGAAGACAAAAAAGCCGATGGTAAAGAAACACGCAGCCTGCATCACGTAGCTGGCAAACGGCATCAGCCACAGCGATCCCACTGACAGCAAAATGCCGGCGGCAAAGATCAGGTTCATCGGTCCGCGATTGCCGTTGAACAATTTATCCGAGCCCCATCCCGCCACTAATGCGCCGCCGAAGCCACCGAGTTCAAACATGGTCACCGCCGAGTTAGCCGTTACCAGATTCACGCCCAGCGTCTCGGACATGTAGAGATTGCCCCAGTCGTTGATCGCGGCACGCACCACGTAAACCAGCACGTAACACAGCGACAGCAGCCAGATGTAAGGGTTGAGCAGCACATATTTGGCGAGGATCTCTTTGTGACTCAGCCCCGCGCCCTCTTGCTGCTGGGCGATCTCCAGCGCATCGTGGCGCCAGTCACCCACCGGTGGTAAACCTACGGTTTGCGGGCGATCGCGCAGTCGCCAGCAGAGGAAAATGCCGGCGACAATCGCCAGCCCGCCAGCAATCATCATGCCGGCGCGCCAGCCATAATGCAGCGCGGCGGCCCCAACGATCATCGGGATAAGCGCACCGCCGACGTTTTGTGCCGTATTCCACAGCGCCCACCAACCGCCGCGTTCGGTGCGAGAAAACCAACTGGTGAGCAGACGCGCACAGACCGGCGATCCCCATCCCTGGAAAAAGGCATTCAACACCCACAACAAGGCGAATGCCCACAGCGAGGTGGAGAAGCCAAACAGAATATTCACCACGCCCGTCGCTATCAGCCCAATGCCCATGAAATAGCGCGCATTGGAACGATCGCTAACGATGCCAGAGAAAAACTTCGACAGACCATAAGTGATGTAAAACAGCGTCGCCAGCAGGCCGATGTCCGTGCGCGTCATTACGCCCGCCGCCAGAATTTCCGGCGACGCGGCGTTAAAGCTTTTACGGGTGAAATAGAACAGCGCGTAGCCGAGCCAGATGGTGATCATGATATGGCGACGCCAGTAACGATAGCGCGCATCAATGGTCGCTTTATCCCCGACCGGCTGCGCGCTGGCTGGCGCTTTGAGAAATCTGAACATCATCTTTTGCTTATCCATTGCGCAGCGGTAACGTGACGCTGACGCGCGTGCCGTGGGTGCAGGAGATTCCCAGCGAGCCGCCGAGTGCCGTCACGCGTTCGCGCATGCCGGCAAGGCCAAAACCTTGCTGCGGAGAACCCACCGGTAAGCCGCAGCCATCGTCTTCAATCACCAGCAGCAACCGCTGCTCCTGCAATGTTCCTTGCAGCCTCACCGCGCGGGCGCTGGCGTGTTTCACCACGTTATTGAGTCCTTCCTGGCAAACGCGAAACAGCGTGACGCGCTGCGCTTCACTGAGTCGCGTTTCGTCAATCTGCCAGTCAAGATGGCTGATGATGCCGTGCCCTTCCAGCTCCATTTCCCGCATCAGCGAGCGAATAGCCTGCTCGAGCGAAAGATCGTCCAACTGGCGCGGACGCAAGCGACCCAGCAAACGGCGCACGGAGTCGTAAATGCCCAGCGACAGCTGCTCAATCAACATGCCGCTTTGCTTCACACCACTCTCCGGGCTGATGCGCTGCATGATCCCGGCTTGGGTGCGAATGGCGGTGATGGTTTGGCCGATATCATCGTGCAGTTCACGCGCCACTTCGCGCCTTACGCTCTCTTCAGTCTCCAGCAAGCGTTCCGTCAGGCGGCGATTGCGCACCAACTCGGTTTGCAGCGACTGATTGAGTTCACGTAAGCGCTGAATCCCCGCGCCAAGCAGCAGCCCGGTGAGGCTTTGCGCCAGCAGGGAGAGCAGCAGATCGACCGCGTGATCGTGCCAGGTCTGGCTGGCGATCAGCGCGATGGCGTTCATCAGTGTGGCGATCAGCGCGCCCTGCCAGCCGTAATGCCATGCCAGCGCAATAATCGGTAACGCCAGACAAAACGGCGTGAAGCGCGACAGCTCTGCGGGCAAGCCAAGCTGCAGCCACAAACTGAGCATAAACAGCAGCACATAACCAAACAGATGACGCACGCGCCAGTTGACCGGCTGTCCGACCAGCGACGGGCCGAGCGGCTGCCAGCGTGTACTGGTAAGGTAGTGCCAGATAACCAGACAGGTTGGCGCTACGGTCAGTGCGCCGGTTAGCGTGAGTAGCACCGCATTCAGCGCGGCGGGTTGAGTGATCCACGGCCATGCCTGCAGCAGCGCCGCGCACACCATCGCACCACCCTGCCACAGCAAGGTGTGCCAGTCGCGCTGATGACGATAACGGGAGATCAGCGCCACCGGCAGCAGCGTCAGCACGCTACCCAGCATCAGCAGCGGCAGATGCGCCAGCGCCACTTCGCGCGACAGCCAATAAAGCAGTAACCACTCGGCACCGAGCAGCACCGGCCAGTAGGCGCGCGGGCACTGCAACATCAGTCCAAGGCGCAGGCCAAAGGGAAACAGCAACACCGCCAGCTCAGGGCGATCCGCCAGATGCAGGCTGATGCTCCACAGGCAAAACCACGCGGCAGAAAAGATACAAAAACTGGCGATGACGGCGATCAGCCGTGAAAAGAGTGGCTGCATTACCAGCCATCAAAAATGCGACGCGCCAGTTCAACGT
>NZ_DAMBSA010000330.1:0-5248 GCF_032054795.1 Pantoea sp. CTOTU49201 | reverse complement strand
CTTCAACCCGCAGTTGTACACCTCGGGAACTAGCGTCGATGCCAGCGCAGTGCCGATATTTAACCGCCTGGTGGACTTTACGCCCGGCACCACCGAACTGGTGCCCAGCCTCGCTGAGAGCTGGGATATCAGCCCGGATGGCAAGGTCTACACCTTCCATCTGCGCAAAGGGGTGAAGTTCCAGAGCAACAAACTGTTTAAGCCATCGCGCGATTTTAACGCCGACGACGTAATCTTCTCGTTTATGCGCCAGATGGACCCCAAAAACCCGTACCACAATGTCTCCGGCGGTAACTACGCCAACTTTGAAAGCCTTGAGCTGGCGAAGCTGATCACCAGCATTGAGAAAGTCGATGACAATACTGTGCGCATCACCTTAGCTCACGCTGAAGCGCCATTCCTTGCTGACTTAGCCTGGTATTTTGCCTCGATTCATTCGGCAGAATACGCCGACCAGATGTTGAAAGCCGGCACGCCAGAAAAAGTCGATATGGAACCGATTGGAACCGGACCGTTTGAGCTGGTGCAGTATCAAAAAGATTCACGCATCCTCTACAAAGCCTTCCCGGAATACTGGCAGGGCAAGGCGAAGCTCGATCGTATTGTCTTCTCCATCACGCCGGACGCCTCGGTGCGTTACGCCAAGCTGGAAAAAAACGAATGCCAAATTATGCCGTTCCCCAATCCGGCCGATCTGGAGAAGATGCGCACCAATCCCGATTTAACGCTGCAACAGAAATCGGGCCTGAATACCGGTTTCCTATCATTCAACACCACCAAAGCGCCGCTGGATAACGTGAAGGTGCGTCAGGCGCTGGCGATGGCGATCAACAAGCAGGCAATCATCGATGCCATTTTTAAGGGCACCGGCACGGTGGCGAAAAATATCCTGCCGCCGGACGTGTGGAGTGCGGATAAAGACCTGAAGGATTACGACTACGATCCGCAGAAAGCCAAAGCGCTGCTGCAGGAAGCTGGGATCGAGCCAGGCACCGAAATCGCCTTGTGGGCGATGCCAGTTCAGCGACCGTATAATCCGAACGCGCGACGTATGGCGGAGATGATTCAGGCGGATTGGGCCAAAGTGGGCATCAAAGCCAATATCGTCAGCTATGAGTGGGGCGAATACCTCAAGCGCGTGAAAGGTGGCGAACATCAGGCGGCATTGATGGGCTGGACCACCGCGACCGGCGATCCGGATAACTTCTTCGGTCCGCTCTACAGCTGCACCTCAGCGAATGGCGGCTCCAACTCATCGAAATGGTGTTATCAGCCTTTCGAGAAGATCATCACCGAAGCGCGCGCCGAGCAGAATCACGACAAACGCGTGGCGCTGTATCAGCAAGCGCAGCAAATCATGCATGACCAAATGCCCGCGGTGATGATTGCTCACTCAACCATCTTTGAGCCGGTACGCAAGTCGGTGAGCGGTTATCAGGTCGATCCGTTCGGTAAACACATCTTCTATCCGGTGGATATCAAGAACTAAGTTACGGCTTCCAGCGCTGGCGCAGCGGTTCCTCTAACGCGTCCAGCTGTTGCAGCAAAAAAGAGAGAAACACATTCAGGGCGGCACTGCGAGGTCGCCCTGATTGCGTCTGCAGTTGCAAAGTGCGCTGACTCAGCTGATCGATGCCTACCGAGCGCAAAATCAAACCGTGCGTTTCAGCCTCCTGCAGCACGGTGAAGGCACTGCAAATCGTCACTGCCTGCGGCGTACGCAGCAAAAACTGAAACAGCATCGAGAAGGTATCGCAGGTCATCACTGGCTCAACCAGGCTGCCATTCATGTGGCTGGCAAGCTCAAACAGTTGCCGCACGGTGGTGTTTTGCTGCGGCAAGGCCAGTGGATAGTGGCTAAGATCGGCGAGCGTGACCTGCGGCGCAGTCGCCAGCGGATGCGTTTGATGCATCACGATTAATACCGGTGCCGGCCACGAACCCATCACTTCGACGCCGCGTTCTGCGTGCAGACTAAACTGCAGCGCTACGTCACACTCGCCGTTGCGCAGCGCTTCCGCCACGCCTTGGGTGCTGGCGACTTTCACATCAAACAGCACGCCCGGATTGTCATTGCGGAAATCCGCGATCAAACGGGGTAGCAGCGTAAACGCCAGCCCATCGGTGCAGGCCACACGGATCAGCGTGCGGCGCACCGCTTTCAGCCCCTTAATCTCCGCCAGCGCGTACTCCATATCCAGCAGGTTCTTACGTACGTGATGCGCGAAAATCTCGCCCGCTTCATTCAACACCATGCCGCGCGCATGACGTGCAAACAGCGGCACGCCAACCTGATTCTCCAGTCGCTGAATTTGTCGACTGATCGCCGACACCGCCACAAACAGCTGTTCGCTGGCGGCGCTGAGCGAGCCGGTATTGGCGACGGCGAGAAAATAGCGGATTTCACTGCTTAACATGCGGGTGCCTCATGGTGGTGCATGCCTCGAAATCGGGCAGGCTAGCTTTGCCATAAAAGCAAATCTTACTCGATAAATTGATAATTGTGGCAAAGCAGTGTTTCCGCAAAGATGAATTAACGACAAAACAATAAAAGACAGGGCAAACATGACAGCACAACAGGCGGTTCAACAGGCCACCGCTTATTTTGACAGCGGGGAATTTCAACGTATTTTGGCGCGTCGCGTGGCGCAACGCACCGAAAGCCAGCGCGAGGATCGTGACAGCGAGCTACAGCGTTATTTGCAGGATGAGATCGGCCCGCAGTTGATTGCACTGGGCTTTACTTTGCACTTCATCGACAACCCGGAAGCCGCTAATCGACCGTTCCTCGTGGCGGTACGCATCGAAGACCCAATGCTGCCAACCTTGCTCAGCTATGGTCACGGCGATGTGGTGTTTGGTGATGATGAAAACTGGCGCGACGGCTTATCGCCATGGCAGATGGTTGAAGAGGGCGATCGCTGGTATGCGCGCGGCAGCGCCGATAACAAGGGCCAGCACTGCGTCAATCTGGCGGCGCTGGAGCAGGTGTATCAGTTGCGCGGTGGAAGCCTGGGCTTCAACTGCAAAATGTTGTTCGAGATGGGCGAAGAGATTAGCTCGCCGGGACTGGCGCAGTTGTGCCAGCAGCATGGCGAACTGTTGCAAGCCGATCTGTTTATTGCCTCAGACGGCCCACGCCTCAATGCGATTCGTCCCACGCTGTTCCTGGGCTCACGCGGCGCGGTTAACTTCCGTTTGACCGTTAACGCGCGTGACAACGCCTATCACTCCGGCAACTGGGGCGGATTGTTGAGCAATCCGGGTACGCAGTTGGCCAACGCCATCGCCTCGCTGGTCAACGCGCAAGGCGTGTTGCAGGTTGAGGCGCTGAAACCCAATTCTCTGACGCTGCAGGTACGCGATATTCTCGGCGATATCGAGGTCGGCGGCATGCCGGGCGATCCCGATATCGACGTGAACTGGGGCGAACCGGGACTGACGCCAACCGAACGCCTGTATGGCTGGAACACGCTGGAAGTGTTGTCATTCCTCACCGGCAATCCGGCACGTCCAATGAATGCCATTCCGGGCAGTGCTACGGCGGTTTGTCAGCTGCGTTTTGTGGTGGGCACCGATTGGGAGAACCTCGCCCAGCATGTGCGCGCCCATCTGCAGCAGCACGGTTTTGACTATGTGGACGTGGAGTTTATGCGCGGATCGCCCGCGACACGCCTTGATCCCACCGATCCGCTGGTCAATTGGGTGCTGACCAGCATGGCGGAAACCAGCGGCAAGAAACCGGCGCTGCTGCCTAACCTCGGTGGCTCGCTGCCCAATGAAGTGTTCTCTGACATTCTCGGTTTGCCCACCTTGTGGGTGCCGCATTCGTATCCCGCCTGCGGCCAGCATGGCGTTAACGAGCATATGTTGAAATCGATTGCCCGCGAAGGTTTGCAGATCATGACGCGTCTGCTGTGGGATCTCGGCGAGCAGGGAACGGAACTGGTGGCGCAGCATCGTGCGCACGTTGGAGGTGGCCAATGAGTACATTGAATACCGCGATGCCGTTGAGCGCGGCAAAACCCAATCTGCACAAAACGCTGTTCGCCACCTGTATCGGTAATGCACTGGAGTGGTTTGATATCGCTGTGTACGGCTTTTTTGCCAGCTACATTGCGCATGCCTTCTTTCCTACCAGCGATCCGTCGGTCTCGATGTTGCTGACCTTTGGCAGCTTTGGCGTGTCATTCCTGATTCGTCCGCTGGGCGCGATTGTGCTGGGCAACTATGCCGACCGCCACGGTCGAAAAAAAGCGCTGCTGTTATCGATTAACCTGATGATGCTTGGCGGTGCGGTCATCACCTTTATGCCGAGCTACAGCAGCATTGGCCTGATGGCGCCGCTGTTGATTTTGCTGGCGCGTCTGGTGCAGGGCTTCTCTGCCGGTGGCGAATTTGGCAGCTCGACGGCGTTCCTGGTTGAGCATTTCCCAGAGCGTAAAGCCTTTATCGCCAGCTGGCAGTTCGCCACGCAGGGCGCCAGCACCTTGATGGCGTCGGCCTTTGGCCTCGGATTAACGCAAATTCTCAGCGAAAGCCAGATTCAGGATTGGGGATGGCGCATTCCTTTCGCCTTCGGTCTGCTGATTGGTCCGCTGGGGATTTATATTCGACGTCATGTACATGAACCAGCGAGCTTTGCTGAGCACAAACCGGAAGCCGCGCCGCTGAAAAGTCTGTTTGGCCGCCAGAAGGAGTTGATGCTGTTGGCAATCGGCCTGATGGTGATCTCGACTGCGGTGAACTACATGCTCAACTATGTGCCGACTTACGCCACAAAAAACCTGCACTTGTCAGGCAGCGTAGCGTTTACCGCCACCTTGTTGGCGGGCGTGATTCTGACGGTGGTCACGCCAATCATGGGGTTATGGGCAGAGCGCGTAGGGCGCGTGCCGCTGATGTGGGGATCGTTGATTCTGCTGATCGTTACCATCTATCCGGCATTTAAGCTGGTGGTTGATCACACCACGCCGACTACGCTGATTTTGCTGGTGTGCTGGATGGCGCTGCTGAAGTCGATCTACTTCTCGACGGTGCCATCAGTGATGGCGGATCTGTTCCCGATTGGTACGCGCGCCAGCGGCATGGCGATCAGCTATAACGTGGCGGTGACGGTGTTTGGTGGCTTTGCACCGCTGATTTGTACACTGCTGATTAGCGCGACTGGCACCAGCCTGGCGCCCGGCTATTATCTGATGGCGATGTCGGTGTTAAGCGGCCTGGCGCTGCTGCGCAGCCAGAAGCG
>NZ_DAMBSA010000329.1:3952-5286 GCF_032054795.1 Pantoea sp. CTOTU49201 | reverse complement strand
GTGCGCTGGCGGCTGAACCGCAAATCCTGCTGTTTGATGAGCCGACTTCCGCGCTCGATCCCGAACTGGTGCGCGAAGTGAACCAAACCATGCGCAGCCTGGCGCAAACCGGCATCACCATGATCATCAGCACCCACGACATCGCATTTGCGGCGGGCGTTGCCGATCGCGTGGTGTTCCTGCAGAACGGCGCGCTGATTGAAGAAGGCCCGCCGACAATTCTGCAAAATCCGCAAACGCCAGCGTTTGCCACCTTCCTTGAACATGAAAATGCTGCGGAGGCGCCACATGCCAACGCGCTTTGAACTCACGGCACGCGAGCGCCTCGGCGATGCGCTGTTCCGCTATATGCAGGGCCAACCGGCCGATGCGCTGGGTAACGAACCCGATGCCAATCAGCAGGCGCTGCGCCGCTTTCGTCTGCTTCCGCGCGTGCTGCAGGGCAATGAAAGCATCGACACGCAGATTTCTCTGCACCAGCAAAACTGGTCCGCGCCGATTGGCGTCGGCGCGTTTGCCGGTGACCGTATTTTTCACGAAGAAGGTGTGCTGCCGATTGCGCGCGCCTGCAAACGTCTGCAATTGCCGCTGGTGATCTCGGAAGAAACCGTCACGCCGCTGGAGCAGATTGGTGCGGAGTACGATCGCTGCTGGCTGCAACTGCGTGCGGCGGGTGATATTGGCCGCATCAAAGGGTTAATCGATCAGGCTGCGCAGGCCGGATTCAAAAATATCGTGCTGACGGTGCTGGCGCCGGTACATCCGGTGGCCGGATTACAACCCGGCGGCTTCTCGATTGGTGATGCGTTAAAACAGCGCGGCTGGCACACCATCGGCGGCACGCAGCCGGGCGTTGCGCCGCTGCCGGCTTTTCCGGTGTGGCGCTGGCAGGAAATTGACGAGGTAGCGGCGCACTGCGCCAATCATCAACTGCCTTTGTGGCTGAAAGGCGTTCTGCATCATGACGATGCGGCGCAGGCCGCGCAGCACGGCGTCAGCGGTTTGATTGCCTCGAACATTGGCCTGCGCCAGAGCGCGCGCTGGGCCACGCCAGTCGATCAGCTGCCTGATTTGCAGGCGGTGACGCGTCTGCCGCTGCTGCTGGATGGCGGCGTACGCTGCGGCAGCGATGCGGTGGTGGCGCGCTGCCTTGGCGCATCGCTGTCGCTCAGCGTGCGACCGATCATCAGCGCCTTAGTCGCGGGTGGCGAAAGCGCGGTGTTCGATCTGCTGTCCGGCTGGATCAATGAAATCACAGCCATTAGTCATTGGTGCGGAGTCAGCGATATGGCGAGCCTTAACGGCAGTTTCATCACCGTAATGCCGCAGTAGTT
>NZ_DAMBSA010000329.1:0-3942 GCF_032054795.1 Pantoea sp. CTOTU49201 | reverse complement strand
AGGGTCGCCATTCATGGAGACCGAATAATGCATTAAAACTCTATTTAAAGAGGTACGTGGCAATGCAGACATTGATTTTCAATCAAGGCGATGCCAGCGAATCCCGCATCTATTACTGCGCGCACTATCTGGCGCAAAGCCTTGGCCTGTTTGCCGCGCAGCAGCTGCAGGTAATCTTCACCACCAGCGAATCGGGCGGACATACGGTGCAAGGCGGGCAAGTGCCTGCGGTGTTAAGCCGCGACGCCGATCTCACACTCGGCGGCCCGATGGTGGTGATGAAGCATTTTCAGCAGCATGGCGCGGAGTTGCAGTGTTTCTGCGCCTCGGTGGCGGCCAATCCGTGGTTTCTTGCGGCGGCGCAGGCGCAGCCGGATTTTCAGCTCAGCGATCTGCGCGGTAAACGCGTGCTGGATGTCGGCAATGTCGGTACCGCCACGCTGACGTTCCGCTGGCTACTGGCGCGTCACGGTTTGCAGGATGATGTCGAGTTGATCGCCGGCAGCGGCGACCAGGCGCGAGATTTCGCCGCCGTCGCCCATGGCGCAGCCGATTATGCGCTGCACGCCATGCATATGCTGGCACCCGCCATCGCCGCCGGACAGCTCCACAGCATCAGCAGCCTCGCCAGTTTGTGCGGTCACGTGCCGTGGAGCGCCTACATCGCCCGCGCCAATGTGCTGCAGGAGAAAGCCGCTGCCTTTGCCGCCTTCTCCCGCGCTATTGCGCAGGCGCTGACGTGGATGGCGAGCCATGACGCCACTGAGTTAGCGCAGCAGGTACAGGCTTTTTACCCCGATTATCCGCGCGATGCGCTGGTGCACGGCCTCGCCGCCTATCAACAGGCCGGCGTGTTTGCGCCAGATGGCGTGATTCCGCGCGCCGAATTTGCGCATTTCAGCCAGCTGTTAACTGCTATCGGCTGGCTCGACTCTTCACAGCCGGTGCCGTATGCGGCGCTGGTGACGCAGGCAGGAGCAGAGTGATGAAACAGCTGATTATTAATGGTTTGGTGGTGACAGAAACCCGCGCGGAACTGGCCGATCTGCTGATCGAAAACGGCAAGATCAGCGGCGTGTTATCGCCTGGCGCCATCACGCACGGCGTTGAAGAGGTGATCGATGCGCGTGGCTTGATCATCGTGCCTGGCGCAATTGATGTGCATACCCATTTCACCGGCTCGCACGATTTCCCCGAGCAGGAACTGCGTGAAGGCACGCGCGGTGCGGCGGCGCACGGCGTCACCACCATCGTCGAGATGCCGCATTCGCTGCCACCGGCGACATCGCTGGCTAACTTCAGCGCTAAGAAACGCTGGCTGGCAGACAACTGCTCGGTGGATTACGCCCTATGGGCTGGATTAAACGGGCGCAACGTACATGAACTGGCGGCGCTGGATCAGGCCGGTGCGCTGGCTTTCAAAGCCTTCCTGTGCAGCGGCGCGCCCAACGGTGAAGCCACCGACGAGAAAGGTTTGCCGCGTCTCGATGATGACGGCCTGCTGCGCGCCATGCGCGAACTGGCCACTTTCGACGGGCTGATTGGTGTACACGCCGAAAACCACGAGATTCTGATCGGTGCTGGCAGCGAACAGCGTCGTGCCGGACGCAAAGATGCACGCGCGCATGCGCTGGCGGGGCCGGAAATCGCCGAGATCGAAGCGGTGGGACGCGTGTTAGCGATTGCCGAAGAGACCGGCGCGCGCTGCCATATCGTGCACGTCAGCTCGGCGCGCGCGGCGGAAACCATCGTCGCCGCCAAAGGCCGCGTACGCGCCAGCTTCGAAACCTGTCCGCACTATTTACTGCTTGATGAAGACGATCTGGTACGCATCGGCCCCAACGCGCGCTGCGGGCCGCCAATCCGCCCGCGTCCGGTGGTGGATGCGCTGTGGCAGGTGCTGCTGCGCGGCGATATCGACATGATCGCCTCCGACCATTGCCCGTATACGCCCGCACAAAAGCAGGCAGGTGAAGCCAGCATCTGGGATGCAGGCATGGGATTAACCGGCGTGGAAACCCTCAGCCCGATGTTCTTCAGTGCGGCCCATAGTGAACGTGGTGTGGCGCTCAGCGAGTTTGCGCGCATGACCGCCAGCGGCCCGGCCAAAGCCTTCCAGCTGTGGGGCAAAAAAGGGGCGATTGCGCCCGGCTTCGACGCTGATTTGGTGTTCTATGACGCTAGCCAGAGCTGGACGGTGAGCGGCGCGAATTTTCAGGGACTCGGCAAGTGGAGCGCATTTGAAGGGATGCGCTGTCAGGGTAAAGTGGTGCGCACATTGATTCGTGGCGTCACGGTATTCCAGGATGACCAGATGCAGGTTGAACCCGGCTTCGGTCAGTTCGTGACCCGACAGGTTTAAACAGGACAAATAACATGGCAGGAAAATCCTCTACCGCTAGTCGTAAAAACAGCGCCCCGCTGGCGCAGGACGCGGCCACCGATAACAGCTGGAATACCGCGCGTCCGCGCACGCTGGTCGATCACGCCGTGGATGCCATTCTCAGCGCCGCCTCGCGCGGCCTGATCCTGCCCGGCGACCGCATCGCGGAACCGGAGTTGGTGGCCAAACTCGGCATGAGCCGCGTACCGATTCGTGAAGCGCTGCGCATTCTGGAGAGCCAGGGCATCGTCACCAGCGAGCCGTATAAAGGCATTCGCCTGATGGAGATTTCGCATCAGCGGCTGGAGCAGATTATCGATGTGCGCATCCCGCTGGAGACGCTGGCCTGTCGCCGCGCGATTGAGGCCGGACGCAACAGCGCCGAGCAGCTTAATCAGCTGTATCAAGGCGTGGCGCAGATGCAGGCGATGATGCAAAACGACGACGTTTACGGTTTTGCCTCCGCCGATACCGATTTTCACCGCACGCTGTGCAGCTTCGCGCACAACCCGGTGCTCAGTAATTTGTGGGAGTCGATTGCCCGTCAGCTGACGGTGATTTTTGGTCTCTCCACCATGGGCAAATCGATGAGCGACATCATCGAGGAGCACCAACGGCTGATTAATGTCTTTGCCGATGGCGACATCGACAAAATGACCGACGAGGTTGAGAACCACATCCGCATTCAGGCGCTGGACGTGGATTACGAAACCCTGATTACCCAACGCCGCCAGCATCGTTCCGCTATCGGCTAATTTCGCATTGCCTTTACACCAGGGAAAACACCATGAAAATCATTAACGTTGAGGCGTTTTACCTGCGCCTGCCAGTGATTGAGCAGCGCACCGATAGCTCTCAGGATGCGCTGCTGATCAAAATCACCACCGATGCCGGCATCACCGGCTGGGGCGAAGTGGATGGCAGTCCGTATGTCACCAAAGCCATCATCGAAGCACCCTATTCGCACACCATGGTCACCGGCCTGAAATCGCTGTTGATTGGCGAAAACCCGCTGGAAACCGGCCGTTTGTGGAAGAAGATGCACAAAGCCACCATCTATTACGGCCGCAGCGGCGCGGTGTTGCAGGCGATGGCGGGCATCGATATCGCCTTGTGGGACATCAAAGGCAAAGCGCTCGGCAAGCCGATTGTTGAACTGCTGGGCGGCGCGATGCGCGACAAGATGCGCGTTTACTCCTCCAACATGTTCCAGTTCAGCGTCGAAGAAACCGTCGCGCGCGCGCAACATGCGATTGATACCGGCCATAGCGGCGTGAAGTTTGGCTGGGAGCCGTTTGGCACTGACGAAGCGCTGGATCTGCGCTATCTCGAGGCGCTGCGCAAAGCGATGGGCGATAACGTGGATCTGATGCTGGATGTCGGCCACGTGTGGGATGCCAAAACCACCATCCGCCGCAGCCAACGCTACGAATATCTCAATCTGTTCTGGATTGAAGAGCCGCTGCATCCGGATAACTACGCCGGTTACGGCCAGGTTTCGGCGGCGTGCCAGCAACATATCGCCGCCGGTGAGCAAGAGTGTTCGGTAACGGGTTTCC
>NZ_DAMBSA010000328.1:2429-5289 GCF_032054795.1 Pantoea sp. CTOTU49201 | reverse complement strand
TCAATTTGAAGCCAGGCCAGGTTGCGATTGTGGCGGAAGATTCCAAAGTGGCGCGTCAGCTGCTGGAGCAAGGCCTGAAAAGCATGGGCATCCCGGCGATTATGCACAACACCGGTCTTGAAGCCTGGATCAAAATTAACGAGATGCAGAAAGAAGCCGCAGCCAACGGTGAATCGATCCACGACAAGATCGCGCTGGTGCTGACCGATCTCGAAATGCCGGAAATGGATGGCTTTACCTTAACGCGCAACATCAAGCGCGATAACAACCTGCGCCAGATTCCGGTGGTGATCCACTCTTCGCTCTCCGGCAGCGCCAACGAAGATCACGTGCGTAAAGTCGGTGCCGATGGTTACGTGGCGAAGTTCGAAATCAACGAGCTGTCGAATGTGATTCATGGCGTCTTGAAAAAGCCGCGTTAATTCCCACATCCAGGTGCGCATAAATGCGCACCCTACGAAAACCCTTCCCCTCTGTCGTAGGGTCGCCATTCATGGCGACCGCAAAACCCTTCACGTTTAGAACCAACAAAAAACCAACTTCAATACCATTAACCTTTCTGTGACGTACCTCTAAAAAATTAAAGTTAAAACATTAACAACCGATAACTGATAGCGCTTGCGCCGGTGCTGCCATACCAGCTTTGTCACGCTGCGCAACGATTTTCACCTTACAAAACATCAACCTGATGCGGGCGCCTTGCCTGCTTGTCCGTCTTGAAAACATCAATTTTTGGCATTACGGGGAGATCCAATGTTGAGCTTAAAAAATATGAAGGTCGGCGTCCGTCTGGGCATCGCCTTTGGTTTAGTGGTGGCACTATTGGTCATCGTCGGCGTCACGTCGATTACCAAAATCAATAACATCAAAACTGGCATTACCTCGATCGTTGAAGATCGCTATATGAAAGTCCGTCTTGGCTTTGACGTGCGCGACGGCGTGAACGAACAGATCAAATACCTGCGCGGCATCGTAATTGATACCACGCGCCCGCAATTCAACGAAAAACGCTATCAGCAATTAGCGGATGCCACCGATAAAACCAACAGCGCGATGAATAAAATCAAAGCGGTGCAGGTGACTGAAGTGGGTAAAAAGAAGATTGCCGGCCTGCTAGCCGCCAGCGACAAGTTTGAAACCGAGAAAAATGAGCTGGTGAATCTGGTACGTGCAGGCGATGCTGACGCCGCCAGCGCTTATGTGCTGAAATCCATTACCAGCACGCAGAATGCCTTTCTCGATAGCGCCGTGGCATTTGCTAACTCGCAGTCACAACAGCTGGAGCAGGAAGGCGCACGAATTATTGATAACGGCTCATCAGCCATCGAGATGACGCTGATCTTCTCCGCCATCGCCATTGCCGCCGCCATCGTGCTCGGCTTTATGCTGACGCGTTCGATTGTGCGTCCGCTGAATGAAGCGGTGGAAATCGCCGGGAAAGTGGCGGCAGGCGATCTGAGTTCACATATAGAAGTGAGCGGCAAAGATGAAACGGCGGTGCTGATGCAGGCGCTGCAGGCGATGAACGACAACTTGCTGACCATCGTTTCCGATGTGCGCGCCGGGTCCGATACCATCGCTGTTGCGTCGAATCAGATCTCCAGCGGCAACATCGATCTCTCATCGCGTACCGAACAGCAGGCCAGCTCGCTGGAAGAGACCGCGTCAGCGATGGAGCAGATGACCGCCACCGTCAAGCACAACGCCGAGAACGCGCGCGAAGCCAATCAGCTGGTGGCCAATACCTCCAACGTGGCGAAGCAAGGCGGCGTGGTGATGGAACAGGTGATCGAGAAGATGGAAGCGATTACGCTCTCTTCGAAGAAGATCGTCGATATTATCAGCGTGATCGACTCCATTGCCTTCCAGACCAACATTCTTTCCCTTAACGCCGCCGTTGAAGCCGCACGCGCCGGTGAACAAGGCCGTGGTTTCGCCGTGGTAGCCACCGAAGTGCGTAATCTGGCGGCGCGTTCGGCGTCTGCGGCGAAAGAGATCAAGGTGTTGATCGAAGATTCCGTGGCGCAGGTGGATGAAGGTAGCCGTCTGGTGACGCACGCCGGTTCAACCATTGGTGAAGTGGTTAACAGCGTGAAAAGCGTGGCGGATATCATGAGCGAAATCACCATTGCCAGCAGCGAGCAGAGCAGCGGGATTAGCGAGATAAACTCGGCGATTACGCAGATGGAAGCGGTGACGCAGCAGAACGCCGCGTTGGTGCAGGAAGCCTCAGCGGCGTCGCAGGCGTTGCAGGAACAGGCAGATCGTCTGGCGCAGTCAATGAGTGTGTTTAAAACGGCAGCGGTGTAAAGATAAACAGGTCGCCATGAATGGCGACCCTACAATGCTAACTCACCAGCGACCAGGCAATCGACGAAATCGCCAGCACGCCGACAATCACCACAAACACGTTACTGATCTTCCCGCTGTACTGACGCATTGCCGGCACTTTCTGGATGGCATACATCGGCATCAGGAACAGAATCATCGCAATGATCGGCCCGCCCAGCGTTTCAATCATGCCCAGAATACTGGGGTTCAGCGTCGCCACCAGCCAGGTGGTCAGCAGCATAAACGCGGTGGTCAGGCGATTCAGGCGCTGCGGCGTAACGGTTTTTCCGCGACTGCGCAGTGACTTCACCACCATGCCGTTAAAACCTTCACGCGCCCCCAGATAATGCCCAAGGAACGATTTGGTGATGGCTACCATCGCAACGATCGGCCCCATCCACGCAATCATCGGCACATTAAAGTGGTTGGCTAAGTAAGACAGAATAGTGATGTTCTGATCTTTCGCCGCCTGCAGATCGGCGGGCGACAGGCTCAGCACGCAGCTGAACACAAAGAACATCACCGTCAC
>NZ_DAMBSA010000328.1:0-2329 GCF_032054795.1 Pantoea sp. CTOTU49201 | reverse complement strand
AGCATCAGCACCGCCACAAACGGGAACACCAGAATGCTCATCGCTTTCACAATCATCTGCTCGCCAAAGCGCACCACCGTCATCATGCCGATGATCAGAATCAGCGACAGCAGCACACGCGGCGGCGAAACCAGACCCAGTTGATGCACGATAAAGCTATCGACGGTATTGGTGATTGCCACGCTGTACATCAGCAGGATCGGATAGATGGCAAAGAAGTAGAGCAAGGTGATGATCTTGCCAGCGCCCACGCCGAAGTGCTCTTCCACCACTTCGGTAATGTCTTCGCCGGGATTTTTACCGGAGAGTACAAAGCGCGTTAACGCGCGGTGCGCGTAATAGGTCATCGGGAAGGCAAGAATCGCCATGATAATCAGCGGAATCAGCCCGCCTGCACCGGCGTTAATCGGTAAAAAAAGCACGCCTGCACCAATCGCCGTACCGTACAGACCCAGCATCCACACGGTATCACTCTTACGCCAGCCCTTAGCCGCCGTTTCTACGGTGCCAAGCGTACCGGTTTGTGAGTTGTCCATCTGTCTCTCCAGAATTTCAAGCTTTATCAACACGCAGCCACAAGGATGGCTACTAATCATGGCGTAGGCTGCTCCGCCCGGCCGGAACGCAAAGGATGACGCTTCATGAGATGAAATTCACGCATCCTGATGTTTTGCGCCGCACTAAATGCACGAAACATGCGCGCAATCGATTGCATGGGGCGCTATTTGACATGAGACGCGGGATGAGTGCAAGAAGGAGAAACCGAGAGTGTGCAGAAAGACGTGCGGAGAGTGGAAAGGTGTGGCAACGCTGGGCTGTTGCCACGGGTAGAGCTGAGAACATCGGGTGAAACTCCCCCGGCAACTAGCCTCTGTACAGCAAATGCGTCCAGAGACTAACACCGGGAGAATTTCAAATCAGAATGCGCGCATCCTGTAGAGTGCATAAAGAAAATAGTACGCTGTGAGTGTATTCAAATTCATAATCATGTACTTCAATTTTTCATTTTTATTCAGCAGAATGAAAATACCTTTTGAGTATTTACCCCGCTTTATTTCATTAATTTCCTGGGCAATATCCGCAGGTGAAAACGAAGAGTGATACATAGCGGTCACGATTTGCATATCCAGCGCGAGCACACGTTTGGAGATGCCTTTAAGGAAATAGTCGAGATCGCTGGCCTGATATTTACTGATGATCGAATCATACAGTGCGGTGAGAAACTGTTTACGCACTTTCAGTTCACTGTATTGCACTTTACGCTTCGATAATGAACCCTCCACATCTTCATAGTGATAAGCAGCACCCGGCGTAACCAGGAAATTGCTAATGCAGCTGAAGAATTTAAGGTTAAACAACAAATCCTCGCTCATGGAGATACCTTCCAAAAAGCGCAGGTTCAGCTCCTCAATAATCTGACGGCGATAACATTTATTATGCAGATAACCGATGTTATCACTCATCTCCAGCTCACCGAGCACGTAAGGAATGTCCTCGTGACTGAAGAAGCCCGCCTGCGACACTTTCCCCACGCGATTGTCGTTGAGGTTTCCCACCATCAAATCGACTGATTCCGCTGGCCAGGCATCGAGATTCTGTTTGAAGATCATCAGGAAGTTATCATCCACCCAATCATCTGCATCGAGGAATAACACATATTCACCGCTGGCCTGCTGCATTCCGCTATTACGAGCGGCGCTGACACCGGCATTAATTTGGTGAATTACCGTGACCTGCGAATATGCACTAAACTCCTGCAGAATATTTGCGGTTGTATCGCTGCTGCCATCATTAACCACAATCACTTCGTAACTGCTGAAGGTCTGTTTAAGCACGCTCAGCAAGGTACGTTTAATGGTTTTTTGTGAGTTATAGACGGGAATGATAAGACTAAATAGTGGTTTTTCATTCATGATAAACTCTCTTTACTGTCTGAGGTTTTGATATTGTTGAATAACAGCCATAGTTTCCTGGGGTTGATAAATATTTGATGAATACGCATTACCGGTTGAGCAGGGAAAAAGTAATTAAGCAGGGAGAACGATAAAAACTCGGTTAATACCACGCTCATGGCCGCGCCATTTAAACCGAAGTAAGGAACCAAAATTAAAGAAGAGGCCACGCAAATTAATAACACCACGAAGGTTTTCTTCACTAAATAGCGATATCCGTTGTACTTAATAATGAAACGATCCATTACGCTGCTCAGCACCGCGCACATCGCTCCGACGCTGAGTAACAGCGTGGGCGCGACCGCATCGAGATACTCCGCACCGTAGAAGTCACGGATAAACCATCCGGACAATAACCAAATCGCCAGAATCACCAG
>NZ_DAMBSA010000327.1:0-5310 GCF_032054795.1 Pantoea sp. CTOTU49201 | reverse complement strand
CTGACGCTGCAACTCACGTAGCGCATCCGGCCAATGTTGTTGATTACCGATAAACTCTGCGCTCACCGCTTCCAGCGAACTCATGCAGCGTCGACCACGTTGATCAATACGATCAAAACGCTGCACTTCGAGGAACAACTGTCCTTCGCTATCGATTAGCTGGCTATGTGCGGCAGGCAATCCCGCCGCCAGTAAATGCTGCAACGCCAGATGCTCCGCACGTAACAAATCACGCCAGCGCTCAGCATTATCACTTTGGCGCGCGGCGGTAAATTTCACCAGACAATGGCGATCGCCATTCGCCGTTGCGGCATAGCACAGGAATTTCGGTTGTTCGCCGCCAGCCGATGAGCCCGGTTCATCTCCGCTCAGCGCCTGCTCGGCCATCTGCGGATAGCGCGCGATTTTTTGCGCCTCGCTGATGGCTTGCGGTGCAGGCTGTTGCAGCCAACGCTGATAAGTCATGTCACCAACCATAAAAGCGCCCGGCATATCAATACCACCCTTCGCCAGCGCCATCAGACACTGCTCGTCACTCCAGAGACGAATATCGTCAGTCAGCCCAAGCTGTGGCGCATATTCCCGGCCCCATTGTCGGCCCAGAAACCCCTGCGGACGCATCTCCTGCAAGAACCACGGCAAGCCATCGTAAAAGCGGCCTTGATCGTGCGGGTCCAGATGCAGACAACTGCCCTGCGGCCAGGTTGGCAAGAGAATCCCAGCGGGCGATGCCTGACCTCCTGCAGAAATACGATACAGCGGGAAACGGCTTTCACCTCGGATTGGCCGCAGTAAGGCATAACGCGTCGCGCGCGCTTTGCCCCATTTCACAATCTGCGGCTGCTGACGCAGTTGGCGTGAAAGCGTGGCCTGGCTGATATGCAATCGAGCCAGCAGATCCGCAGCGCTAAGCGGCCCTTCCAGCAGCAAACTTTGTAGATCAGCCATTGCCCTCACCCTGCATGATGAATAGATTCGTGAATAGATTTATGCATAGATAATAACATAAAAAAAAGCCCGCACAGCGGGCTTCTTAGCATCATCACGATGGTAACGATGAATAGATACTTTTAACCTTTGGTAATAATCGCTTCCAGTTCGGCCAGCGTCTTAACCTGCCAGGTTGGCGTGATGTGATCCGGTAACGGACGCGTGCCATGATCGATCCAGCAAGTCTTCAGGCCGGCATTCATGCCGCCGAGAATGTCCGATTCCGGCGTATCGCCGACCATCAGCACGCGGCTGCGATCCGGATTGCCCAGCAAGGCCAGCGTGTGGTCAAAGATCGCCACGTCAGGTTTCGGTACGCCAACTTCTTCAGAAATCACTAGCGCATCAAACACATCGCGGAAACCCGTGCGCTCAAGGCGCGCCTGTTGTAGCGCGGTGAAACCGTTGGTGATGATGGCGATTTTCACCTTGCCTTTCAGCGTCTCCAGCAGATGCGCTGCGCCCTCCAGCGGCAGGCAGATATCGGCCATCGCGCTGAGGAAATCGCTGTTGAGGACTTCCGGCGCGACGCTGAGCTTTTCGCCCCACAAGGTGAAGCGGCGCGTTTGCAGCTGCAACGCGGAAATGGTGCCGTTCTGGTAATCGACCCACAGCGGCTTGTTGATCGCCTGATAATCGGTGTAATCCTGCGCGGAAAATTGCACGTCATAGCGGGCAAACATGCGCTGCAAACCGGCATAAGCATCGAAATGGAAAAGCGTGTCGTCTGCATCAAACAGGATGCAGTCCCAATCGTTTAGCATGGTGCTCCTTAAAGGGTTAGCGCCATAATGATGGCATCTTCTCGTCCGCTGGCAGTGGGATAATAGTTGGGGCGTACGCTCACCTGATGGAAATCCAGCTGCTCATACAACGCAATCGCTGGCGTATTTGAGGCGCGCACTTCCAGCCACAGCGTCATGACGTCGCGCTGTTCGAGTTCAGCAATCAGATGCTGCAACAGCTGGCGCGCCAGGCCGCGACGCTGGAAGTCGGGATCCACCGCAATGTTGAACAGCGACGCTTCATCCAGCACCACCTGGGTGATGGCGAATCCGGCCAGCTTATCTTCATCTTCAATGCGGAAATTAACAAAACGTTCGCCTTGATTGCTACTAAACGTCTGCTCGCTCCACGGAAAGGCATGCGCGCGGCGCTCAATCGCCAGCAGCTGCGGCTGGTCTTCAGGGGTGACTAAAGAGATGGCTGTCATGGTTACACATCTGTTGCCACAGGGCGCGTTTTGCGGCGCCGCTGCTGATCAGTTCATTGAAAACGGCGGTGTTAAAGGTAATGCCGTTAAAGGGATGTTCGCTTTCGACGCCCAGCAGCCAGCCAGCGCAGTCGACCTGCTCCGGCAGCATTTGCAGCTGATCTGGCGTTAACGCCATCACCTGCGCGGGTTGAAGGTTCAGCGCGCGCAGCACGTCGCGAATCAGCGGTTCTTGTAGCGTGGGTGCCTGTTCAGCCACCAAAACCAAACGTGTGTCGGGCAAAAGCGTGACGGCAATTTCCCCTTGCAGCACGCGCGGACGCCGCAGCTGGTACTGCGTAATCCCCATTTGCTGTAGAAGCCAGTCGCGCCTTGTGCTCATGCTATTACCCGTTATGCTGCCAGAATGCGACGCTATGCTAGCAAACCCATCGAACATGCGCCAACAAAGCACCATACACAAAATAATTCGAGATACAGGAAGGCGGCAAACGAGTGAGGCCCGATAAGCTTACTTCAGGTAAGTGATTCGGGTGAGCGAGAGCAGCCAACGCACCTGTAACTTGAAGTATGACGTGTATATAATCGTCGCTCTGATTTAACAGGAGCGTTCCATGTCTGCTTTTACCCCGGCCAGCGAAGTGATTCTGCGCCACAGTGATGAATTTACCGCCCGCCACGTATTGTTCGCTGGCGACTTGCAGGATGACCTGCCCGCCCAGCTAGAAACCGCGTCGAGCCGCGTGCATACCCAGCAATATCATCACTGGCAGAACCTTAGCCATCGCCTTGGTGAACGTGCGGTTTACAGCATGGTCGCAACCGCTGCCGATGTTGAAGGCTGCGATACGCTGGTTTATTACTGGTCGAAAAACAAACCCGAAGCGCAGTACCAGCTGCAAAACCTGCTCTCTCTGCTGCCGGTTGGCTGCGATATCTTCGTGGTGGGTGAAAACCGCAGCGGCGTGCGCAGCGCCGAAGGCATGCTGGAAGAGTGGGCGACGCTGGAGAAAGTCGATAGCGCGCGTCGTTGCGGCCTGTATCACGGTCGTCTCGATAAGCAGCCGACCTTTGATGCCAGCAGCTACGGCAATACCTATCAGCTCGAGGATCTCACCATCCATACCTTGCCGGGCGTATTCAGCCGCGATGGACTGGATATCGGCAGCGATCTGCTGCTCTCCACGCTGACGCCGCACTTCCGTGGCAAAGTGTTGGATATCGGTTGTGGCAGCGGCGTGTTGGCGACCGTGATGGCGAAAGTGTCGCCGCGCGTGCGTCTGTGGCTGTGTGATGTGCATGCTGCTGCGATTGAAGCGAGTAAAGCCACGCTGGCCGCCAACGAACTGGAAGGTGAAGTGTTTGCCAGTAACGTGTTCTCGGACGTTACCGGCCGTTTTGACATGATCATCTCCAACCCGCCGTTCCACGATGGCCTGCAAACCAGCCTTGAAGCGGCCAACACGCTGATTCGCGGTGCGCTTAAGCATCTGAACAGCGGCGGCGAACTGCGTATCGTGGCTAACGCCTTCCTGCCGTATCCGCAAATTCTCGATGAAACCTTCGGCAACCACGAAGTGCTGGCGCAAACCGGACGTTTCAAAGTCTATCGCGCCGTATACGGTCGCGGTGCCAAAACGCGTTAATTCAAGCGCGGCGGCAGAAACGTTGCTTTTTACAGCGATCGTTTTGCCGTCGCGAAATATGTGTTGACGCAATGAGTAAAATCTCTAAAATGCGCCTCCGTGGTTAGCAATACTTTAGGGTGTTGTTAGTTTGCGATGGTGGCGGAATTGGTAGACGCGCTAGCTTCAGGTGTTAGTGTTCTTACGGACGTGAGGGTTCAAGTCCCTCCCTTCGCACCAATGCGACGATATAAACAGACAACTAAGATGCGATGGTGGCGGAATTGGTAGACGCGCTAGCTTCAGGTGTTAGTGTTCTTACGGACGTGAGGGTTCAAGTCCCTCCCTTCGCACCAACAGTTGTCACTCCTTTCGAGCAGTAAATTCCCAAAAAGATTTCAACGAACTTCACGCTCTCAGCGTGATGTTGTCGTTTCTGCGATTTGATCAGATGACGTGGAAATTGACCGACACCGCCGCTAATCCGCCTGCCAATGCCAGACAAGACGGCAGCAATAAATAGTGACGCAGGCGATGGTGAAACAGCATCACCACGGTCAGCAGCAGCGCCACAATCATTACCACCCGCCATTGACTGAAACTCGGTTCCCATAACGCGAAAACCGGCATCGCTGCGCAGGGTAATAACACGCCCCAGCCGCTATCCAGACGTTTACCCATTATCCAGCTCACGCCCCACAGTCCGCAGGCGGCCATTATCGCCATGATCATTGCGCAACCCTCAGATGATAAATATTCGCATTATCATATGATAATATTTCTCATCCTGCAGCGAATTTTTTGTCGCAAGCCATGCCGGATGACAGAATTACTGGAAAATGCTAAATTGCCGCCGATAACAATATCGCTAACACAACAATAACGTGCTCTCTATCCGGGTAGGTAAACTATTACTTACGGGTAGCGCTTTGATATATCAGGGCTGTCACGAGAATAATAATGAAATTACAATCTTATGATGAGTTGAAACAGAGTAAATATCGGCTGTCGCTGATGCTATTTCTGTTTCTTAATGTCGCCGTTTCGCTTTTTTGCCTGCTGCCGATTTTAGGCAGTGACAGCCCAATTCGCTCGCTGCCGGTGGCCGTTGTGGCGGGCTTCAGCTCCACGCTGCTGGTTATTTGTTTAATGGCGTCAAAACAAAAATTACCGCTATTAAATCCTGTGGCTTTTATATTGGGTGCGCTATGGGCGTGGCATATTAACCACAGATATCATCTGGTTTACTATTTTGATGGCAGCTTTTTAATTATCAGCCTGTTAAGCGTTTTCTTTATCAGTGCAATTGCGCTGAGTGATTATTTGATCGCATTTTGTTTACACATCACGCCGCCGGTATTAACCGTGCTGTTATTGGATGATGGTCAGCATTTAATGATGATCTTATTCACTATTACGCTGCCGTTAATCGGCTTTTCACTGCACCATTTAATGCGTCGTCGCTTTGATACCTTTACCCGT
>NZ_DAMBSA010000326.1:0-5329 GCF_032054795.1 Pantoea sp. CTOTU49201 | reverse complement strand
CCGCTTCCACCACGCGTTTAACCGCCTGCCAACCGGCGCTGTTGAGCGTTTCCGTTAACAGGTTATCGGCGCTGGCGCGATCGCCATGATAAATGCCATGCCACGCGGCGTAATCCGGATTGGCAGGTGCGGGCTGTGAAAAATCAATGAAGTTGCGATTGAGGTCGATGTTGTCTTCATTGACGCGGCGTAAATGTGCCGCGCCCCACGGATTGAGCAGATGCAGCATCACGATGGCGGTGTCAGCGGGCAGCGCCGTGAGGTTAAAGGTATCCAGCCAGGCGATCTGGCAATCGGATCCGTAATAGCCTTCCACGCCGTGCGTGCCGGAGATCACCAGCATCAACCGAGATGCGTTGGCATCGCCGATTACCGCCACATCGGTGAAAAGTTCCTCTCCTTGCGGACCGGGTAACGGATGCGCGTATGACGTTAATGCGCCGTTTTGCCGTTTGACGGCGGCGAGAAAACGGGCGCGTTGGGTTGGGTAGTGAGGTAAGTTTTGCATGATTTTTTGTGAGTGTGGGTGCGGTTGGTGGGCGAGGTCGCCATAAATGGCGCCAAATGGTTTCGTAGGGTGCGCATTTATGCGCACCGTTTAAATGGACGCGATGACTTTTACGGATAGACCTTAAACTTGAAGTACTTCTTCGCCAGTTGATCGTAAGTGCCGTTGCTGTGCAGTTCCGCCAGCGCGGTGTTGATCAACTTCAGATTAGCCGCATCATCTTTGCGCAATCCAATGCCCACGCCATTGCCCAACACTTCTTTATCCACCAGCGTGGCGCTGATGACGTAGTCTTTGCCTGCTGGCGTGTTAAGAAAACCTTGTTCTGCCGAAACGGCATTCGCCAGGCTGGCGTCGAGACGTCCCGCCACCAAATCCGGGTAGATCTCCATCTGATTAGGGTAAGAAACCACACTCACGCCTTTGGTTGCCCATTGCGCTTTGGCGTAGGTTTCCTGAATAGTGCCCTGCGCGACGCCAATTCTTTTGCCACGCAGCGCGTTAATGTCTCCGGTTAGCGGAGCGTTGGCCGGTGTAAGTAACGCGCTCGGCGTGACATAAAGCATGTCGCTGAATGCCACCTGCTCGCGGCGTTTCTCGGTCATCGACATCGCCGAAAGAATGGCATCAAACTTTCTCGCCTGCAGCGCCGGAATGCTGCCATCGAAACCGATCTGCACCCATTGGCACTTCACTTTCGCCTGGGCACAAATGGCGTTACCCAGATCGATATCAAAGCCCTGCAGCGAACCGTCGCTGGCTTTGGATTCAAACGGCGGGAACGTGGGATCAACACCGAAACGCAAGGTTTGCTGAGCAAAAGAAGCGTGGCTGAACGCGCTCAGTGAAAGCAGTAAGGCAAAGGACAAACTCTTCTTCATTGTTATCTCCGGCAGGTAGCTAAATTCACAACGTCATACAGAGTTAATAACATGGTGGACATGATCCCACTACAGAAATTACGGATTTAATGCAGAGGGAATACTTATTAAACAGAAGGGGTTAAGTGATTTTATCTTCGGCAGTAAGAGAATCTTAATGCCGAAGATGAACGTTATGCGGAAACCAGACTTAGTTTGGATACACTTTGATATCCAAAATGATATTGAAATATTCTGACTAAATGCCAGATTCAGGAATTTGATACATCGTGAACCTGGATTTTTTAAGTGTCTATTCTTCGCATACAGCGCGATAAGGAATTAGCCTTGTCTATTATTGTATGTAACGAGCCACGATGACCAGCGCGAATATAAAGAAAACCACAATAGGCCAAACTGGACTTCCTGGAAAAAAATGAGCCTGGAGCAATGCAAAAACAAGGGTCAACATTGCCGGTCCGTACATCCATATAAACGACCTGGCTAATGAACGCATTGCGTTTTTTATAAATTTAATCATGGTTGTCTTATCAACTTGGTAATGATCTTGGCATCGGAAGCACCCGCGCGTGACATTACGGGTTAGGTTAGGAAATACATTATTTCCAGGTTCTGTACATAGAGCGCCGAATAATAGGTGGGATATTGAGTTTTAAGGCGGTGGGCAGTATCTGTGGCCCTCTGAACAATGCCGTATAATTAGCTGAACTCGATATCCATACAAAAATCAGGGTTGAAGATACTTTTTATCAAACTTAGTTTCCATCAATTATGTGTTATGCCTGTTAGATAAGCGTGAATTGGTCGCCATGAATGGCGCCCCTACAAAGGATTAGCGCGTTTTTCGTAGGGTGCGCATTCATGCGCACCTGGATGCATAGGCAATTTTTTCTTTATTGAGTGCTATTACCACTATTTGCATTAGTCCAATTCCTATAACAATTGCGCATGTCATTCTTTTGTCATAACTCGCTCACGCTGATGTCAGAGCCGATTGCATATCCTGATGGCCTACCTTCCCATCAGGAGTATTACGATGAAATTGAACAAACTTACCTTTGCAGCGGGCATGCTGCTGGCTATCGCAAGCGGCGCGGCGCAGGTTCAGGCGCAGCCGATTAAGAATATTGTGCTGGTGCACGGCGCGTTCGTCGGCGGTGCGGGCTGGCGTCCGGTGTATGACCGTTTGACGCATGACGGCTACAACGTGACGCTGGTACAAGAACCGCTGACCGGCTTCCCGGAAGATGTGACGGCGACGCGCCGCATTATCGATCAGCAAAATGGCCCGGTGATTTTGGTCGGCCACAGTTACGGCGGCGCGATCATCACTGAAGCCGGTAACGACGCGAAAGTGGCTGGGCTGGTTTATATCGCAGCGCATGCGCTGGATAACGGCGAAACTGAAGCCAGCAACGGCAAAAAATTCCCTAATAGCGCCCATCCGTTTGCTAAATCCAGCGACGGTTATCTGACCATCGCCCCAGAAAATTACCACGGCGATTTCGCTGCTGACTTACCGGCGGTGCAGGCCGATTTTGAAGCGCACGCACAGATGCCAACCAACTCAGCCGTGTTCACCGCCAACATTCCCGACCCGGCGTGGAAGACCAAGCCTAGCTGGTACATGGTGGCGAAAGCTGACAAAATCATCAGTCCCGATCTGGAGCGCATGTACGCCAAACGCGCGCACAGCCACACGGTGGAGATTGCTGGAGCCAGCCATTCGGTGTATCAATCGCATCCTGATGACGTCGCGAAGTTGATCGAGCAAGCCGCGTTACACGCCCAGCCCTAAAACCTTATCCCGCGGAGAAGCGCATGAAAATTTTGGTGATTGAAGATGAAGCCAAAGCGCGCGATTACATGCGCAAAGGATTGACCGAAGCGGGATTTATCGTTGATGTGGCGGAAAATGGCCAGGATGGTTTGTTCTATGCGCAGGAGCATCATTACGATTTGATTCTGCTCGACGTAATGATGCCCGGCATGGACGGCTGGCAAGTGATGGCGGCGCTGGATAAGCAGATCCACACGCCGGTGATTTTCCTCACCGCCAAAGGCACGCTGGAGGATCGCATCAAAGGGCTGGAACTGGGCGCCGATGATTATCTGGTCAAGCCCTTTTCATTCGCCGAACTGCTGGCGCGCGTGCGCACCCAATTGCGGCGCGGCGGGCAGCAGAAGTTACCGGATGTTCTGCAACTGGCCGATCTGCAACTCGATATCCTCAAACGTCGCGTTGAGCGCGGCGGTCAACGTATCGATCTCACCAACAAAGAGTTCAACCTGCTGCACTTGTTCCTGCTGCATCCCGGCGAAGTACTGACGCGCACCGTGATTGCCTCGCGCGTGTGGGACATGAATTTTGACAGCGACACCAACGTGGTCGATGTGGCGGTGAAACGTCTGCGACAGAAAATTGATGGCCCGTTTGCCAAGCCGCTGATTCATACCGTACACGGCGTGGGCTATCGCTGCGAAGCCGAATCATGAAAACCCGTTCGCTCGCCGCGCGCCTGTCGCTGCTGCTCAGCGCCACAGTGATCGTCATCTTCTCCCTCAGCGGCATCGCGCTTTATCACTCGCTGGCAACGCAGATTGGTGTGCGCGACGATGCAGCATTGCTGACGCGCATCGATCAGATTCGCACGCTGCTGCGCGATGAAGATGCGATTACATTGATTCAGCAAAAGCCGCGTTTGTTCGCCAACATGCTCGGCAATACCGAATCGTTATTGGTGCTGCGTTTTCCCGGTCAGCCGCCGCTGATTGTGGTCAATCCCGGCCAGCGCCCGATTCCTGCAATTACGCCGGTTCCAGCCGATCAACCGCTGGCTCTGTCGTCGGTGCATCATCTCACCGCCGCAGACGGTACGCCGTTTATCTCGGCGGCCGCGCTAGCACCAACGCGCGATGGCAACGGCCAGATTGAGATCATCACCGGCCGCCTGATGAGCGACCGCACGCAAACGCTCAACAGTTATCGCGATCAAATCATCCTCGGCACCGCGCTGGCGGCGTTGCTGGTGGCGGCGATCAGCGTCTGGCTGGTGCGGCGCGCTTTAACACCGCTGCGTCGGTTGGCGGCGCAGGCGGATGCCATTGACGTGCGCCATTTGTCGCAGCGCATGCCTGAACAGGCGGCAGCGGAACTACAGCCGCTGGTGGCGGCTTTTAATCAGATGCTGAGTCGCCTTGAACGGGGTTATCAGCAGTTGAGCCAGGTTTCTGCCGATATGGCACACGATCTGCGCACGCCGATTAGCACGCTCATAGGCCAAACCGAAGTGGCGCTGAGTCAAACGCGCAGCGTCGGCGATTATCAGGCGCTGCTCGGCTCCAATTACGAGGAGCTGGAGCGGCTGGCGAAGATGATCGACAACATGCTGTTTCTTGCCAAAGCAGAAGATGCCAGCCAGTCAATGGATGTGCAGAACATCGATCTGGCGCTGCTCGGCGAGAAGTTGCAGGACTACTTTGACGGCATGGCGGAAGAGCAGTCGATGCGGCTGGAGATGACGCTGCACGGCGAACTGCGCGCCGATCCGCAACTGCTGCAACGCGCGCTGGCGAATTTGATGGCGAACGCCTTGCGCTACGGCGATCGAAATTCCACCGTGCGAGTTTTCAATCAAGGCAGCAGTTTAGTGGTGGAAAATCAGGGTCCGGCGCTGAGTGCTGAACAGCAGGCGCGCATCTTTGATCGCTTCTGGCGCGCCGACGCATCACGTCATCAGGGCAGCAGCGGTTTGGGATTGTCGATTGTGCGCAGCATCATGCGATTACATCAGGGAAGTTGTGAGGTGCACAGCGAAGATGGCGTGATTCGTTTTACGCTGCGGTTTCCGTCGGTTGGGTGCGGCCATTGAAACGGTGCGCATAAAGGTATGACCGGGCTGATGGGTTACAGATCAGACCGGGCACATAGGTAACACAT
>NZ_DAMBSA010000325.1:4643-5338 GCF_032054795.1 Pantoea sp. CTOTU49201 | reverse complement strand
TCAAACCGCCGAGGGCGATAGCACTGTTCCAGGTGACGACATTCATGGAGAGCGCCACATCGGCATATTCACCGGCGGCATCTGCCAGCGCCGTTTGCAGCAGCGTCGCGGCACCGCCGAAAGTGAGTCCCCAAACGGCAATTCCCGCATAGATTACGGCGGGGGTTGGCGTACTCAGATCAAATACGACCGACACCGCAGCAAAGATGGAGAGTGACAGCAGCACAGCCTTACGCAGATGGGTATCAATGATCTTGCCGGTAATGAATATTCCGCCCAATGCCGCAATGCCAAAGATCAGCAGCACCACATCCACGCGATGCGCCAGACCGGCTGAAGCAATGAACGGCGCGATGTAGGTATAGAGAATGTTATGCGCCAGCATCCAGGTCAGCACCACGCCGAGCACGGCACATACGCCGGGCAGTCGTAATACTGCGCCAAGCGGCATTTTTTGCCTGGCAGATTGGCCGGGATAGTTCGGCACGGCCAGCAGAATCCAGCCAATAAGAATGATAGAAAGCCCGGACATCGCAGCAAAAGTCAGACGCCATCCCAGCAATGATCCCATCCATGTTCCGGCCGGAACACCGAGCGAAAGGGCGATTGGCGTGCCCACCATGGCGAGCGCCAACGCGCGTCCCTGCAGTGATGGAACCACCATTCTCCGCGCATAGCCTGCAATCAGACTCCAC
>NZ_DAMBSA010000325.1:1445-4633 GCF_032054795.1 Pantoea sp. CTOTU49201 | reverse complement strand
GCGCTATTAAGATGATGACAACGTCAGAAGAGACGGCGGTAAGAGTGTTAAACAGCAGAAATCCACACACGGTGCTTAGCAGTACAGCCCGGCGCGACCAGCTTCGGGTCAGCAATGTCAGCGGAATCGCGGCCAGCAGTGAACCGGCTGCATAGGCGGTAACCCATTGTCCGGCCAGCGAGGGTGAAATATTGAGTCCCTGACTGATTTGTGGCAGCAAACCGGCGGGTATGGTTTCGGTCAAAATGCAGATAAAACCGGCCATTGCCAGCGCCAAAAGCGCCAGTATCGGCAGCCGTTGGGCTTCTTCATGCTTAAACGTTGAATTCATTATTTAGCCTGCTTGTGGTGTGCAACAGCGCCGCGAAGCGCTATGGATATATGTATCGATCGGTATTTATATTGCGGAGGTGAGCTGTGCGTTGTCAATGAATTCCGTATCGATTAGTATAAATGGCGGAGGATGTGATGATGAGAACAGGCAGACCAAGACAATTTGATCGGGATGAAGCGGTGATCAAAGCGATGCACCTTTTCTGGGAAAACGGCTATGAATCAACCTCGCTGGCGCAGCTCAAAGCCTCGATAGGCAACGGCATAACCGCGCCAAGCTTCTATGCCGCGTTTGGATCGAAAGAGGCGCTCTTTGCTGAAGCTGTGAACTGTTATTTGCAAACCCATGCCCAGGTTACGGAAGCCTTATGGGATACCAGCGTGCCCGCCCGCCAGGCGCTGGAAACGGCGCTGCTCAACTCCGCCAGAATGCAGTACGATCCTTCGCATCCACGCGGATGCATGGTTGCGCTGAGCGTGATGTCTTCCTGCTCCGATGAAAACCGCCACGTGTTAAAACCGCTTGAAGCATCGCGGGTGCGTACTCGTGAAGGGATCAAACATTGCGTTGAAAGAGGGATCAGCAGCGGTGAATTGAGAGATGAGGAAGAGACGCTTTCCCTGGCAGTCAGCTTCAACAGTTTCATGCTGGGAATCTCGACGCTGGCGCGGGATGACGTCCCTCTCGCCGAAATTGAGCGGGGAATCGCCCAGATGATGAGGTTATGGGATGCCTCGCGGGCTGTAGACATAAACTCTACAATGAGTAAGAAATCCTAGCGCTATCTTAGGGTTTACACTGGCGCACGCAGATCGCGTGCGTTCTGAGCCTTTTATCCTCTCTAACTTCAATCGCCAAATATGAGAAAAACCGATCACTTAGGTGGGATCACGGCATTTGTGACCACCGCGCAGCAGGGCAGCTTTACGGCTGCGGCCGAACGGCTGGGATTGACTAAATCCGCTGTGGGTAAAAGCGTCAGCCGGCTTGAGGATCGCCTCGGGCTCAAACTGTTTCAGCGTTCGACGCGCAGATTAAGCCTGACGCCCGACGGTGAGCGCTTTCTCAATAGCTGCCAAAATGCCATCGATATTCTTGAGCAGGCGGAAGCCGAACTGACTTCACATATTCTTCAGCCCGCAGGAAGGCTGAGAGTCGATTTGCCTGCCGCCTTTGGCCGCCAGCGCATATTGCCGATCCTGCTACAAATCACACGGAAATACCCCGAACTTGCGCTGACCATTACCTTCAGTGAGCGATTTGTCGATCTTATCGAAGAAGGTGTCGATCTGGTCATCCGCATTGGTGAACTGGCCGACAGTAGTGGGCTGGTCGCCAGAAGACTAACCACGCAAAAACTGGTGATATGCGCGTCCCCTGAATATTTACTGGCTCACGGTGAACCCGTAAGCGTCGGTGAGTTGAGTCAACATCAGTGTGTCGTGGGATTTCGTCGCAATCAGCCGCTCTCCTGGCTGCTGCGCGATGGCGAAGGTGTGATAACCCGTTTTACACCGCCGCCGACGCATGAATTTGCCGACGGCGATGCGATGCTTGCAGCCACGTTGGCAGGTTGCGGTCTGTCGCAACTGCCAATGTGGCTGGTGGGACAATCTCTGGAAAGCGGGGCGTTGCGCGAGGTATTGCCAGGAAACTCAGGTGGCGAGATGCCGATCAGTGCACTCTGGCCTAAGAGTCGCCAACTGCTGCCTAAGATCCGTTATGTTGTCGATACCCTGGTGCAGGCAGCAGCAGAGGGCGCGCTTGACTGATTACCTTTGTTCAGAATAAACGGATTCTGCACAAAGCTGATTTGATTTGGCATCTGAACGCTGTTTAACCGCGATGCTGATGAACGCCAGCAGGGCAAAAAGTACGCTGCTAAGTACCACCGAATGCGTGCCGAGGCGGGCGATGAACCATCCGCCGGTCAGCGAACCAATGGTAATGCCAAGGTTAGAGAACGACATATACAGACCGTTGGCAAATTCTGGTGCTTCGCTGGCCTCGCGCATTAGCCATGTTTGGCTAACTACCAAACCGGATGAGTGAAACGCGCCCCAGAACACGGTCAGCACACACATTGCCAGTGGAGAAAAGCCAAGGAACCAGACCAGCAGGAACACCAATGTATATAACAGCGGATAGGCGAGTGTGGTTTGTACCACGCGTTTCTGCAGAAAACTGCTAAACACAAAGTTGCCGATGAATCCGCAGAGACCAAACAGGATAAGCATTGCGCTAATCGCATTGTTGCTGAGATGCGTTACTTTCGCCAAATAATCAGCGACATAGCTAAAACCGGAAAACATCGCGGCGAAAACCAGCGTGACGGTTGAGATCGTCAGCCACAATTTACCCTTACGCAAAACGGCAACCTGGCTGGCATAAGAGACCTTATGCGTAGCAGGCATTGAAGGCATAAATACCATGACACCGATGAAAGCCAGCACGCAGGCGGCCGCGCCAAAATAGAACGCCGCAGACAGCGAAAGGTGATCGGCGATAAGTGAACTCAGCGGCACACCCAACACCAGCCCGATCGCCACCCCAGCAAAGACCTTGGCGGCTGCGCCAGCGGCTTTTTCTTTAGGCACAGAATTAGCCGCTACAACCAAAGCGACAGCAAAGAATACCGCGTGCGCCAGCGCAGGAAGAATGCGGAATAGCAGCATCAGTTTGAAAACATCGGTGGTGGCATATATCAGGTTAGAAATAATAAAGACCACCAGAATAGTGAGCAGAACCGTTTTCTTATTAAACCTTGAGAGCAGTAGCGTGATAAACGGTCCCGTCACCGCCACAATAATGGCGTAAATGCTGACGAGGAATCCCACCTGTGTTGGCGTGACAT
>NZ_DAMBSA010000325.1:0-1435 GCF_032054795.1 Pantoea sp. CTOTU49201 | reverse complement strand
AGTTGTGTGACGAGTTTTGGCAACAAGCCAATAATGGCGATTTCAGTGGTGATCACCCCGAAAACGGCAACAGACAGCGCCAGTAAAAGCAGCGAGCTTTTATTTTGCATAGCAAACCCTTGTGAAAAAACCGCAATGAAATAAAAGAAAGCCACATAGCGAAATATGGCTTTTATGCGTTATGGCCGGATTATTTCCGGTCGCGCATCATCGCGAAGTTTTAACAGTGGGGAAATATGTCTATAGACGCTTCAGTGGAGACATAGATTCTACAATATAGTTATGCACACGCGCATTGAGGAGATGACTCAATGCGCGGCAATCCTTAAGGTTTGCGCTGCAACGTAATGCGGGTCAACTCCGATGGTCGGCCCAAACGTACCGCCATGCCAGGCCAAAGCGCGGTGCCGTTGTTGACGTAAAGTTGCATTCCATCGACCTGATACAGCCCGGAGACGAAGCCTGCATTGGGTTTGGCAAACAGGCGGTCAAAGCCAATGATCAGGCCGCCGTGCGTATGGCCGGAGAGTTGCAGATCGATGTTTTTGAGCGCGTTTTGACGCGCGTTACGCGGCTGGTGATCGAGCAGGATTATCGGCGCATTTTCCGGCGCACCGGCCAGCGTCTTTTCCAGATCGGGGCCGACTGCGCCACGTCGTGAAGCTGAGGTATCCGGCATGCCGGCGATCACCAGCTCGGCGTTATCACGCTTAATCACCGTATGACGATTGAGTAACGGCTCAAGACCCAGCGATGCCAGATGCGCGGTCCAGCGCTCCTGCTCAAAGAAATATTCGTGATTGCCGGTGATCGCAAACACTCCATCGCGGGCATGCAATCCGCGCAGCGGCTCGACGTCCGCACGACGATTCTGCAGCGTGCCATCAATCACATCGCCGGTTACCAGAATCAGATCGACATCCAGCGTCATGGCTTTTTTCACCAGCGCGCGCGTCCATTTCTCGTTGAAGAGTTTAGTGATGTGCATATCGGTCAACTGCAACAGTTGATAGCCTTCAAATTCGCGCGGAAGGTTGTCGATCTCAATGGTCACATCTTTGATCGGCGGCACGCGGATAGCCTGATAAACGCCAACGGTAGCGAGTATCAAGGCAAACGCCGCCGCCACATAACGCACCGCCGGCACGATTTCAAACGGATGGCGGAACAACAGCGAAACCAGCGCTACTACATCAATCACAAACTGCGTCAGCGCGAGGAATAAAACGGCGCTGAAACCCCAGTTGAACAGGATGACAATCGCGCGCGGCATTTCCGGCGAGAACACGCTGCCTGAGCTAAAACGGCTCACCAGCAGATACTGCGAAGCCAGCAACACCAGCAAAGACAGGATGATTTTTAACAGCAAGGGCATGGCTAGCGGGAACAAAAATCGGGCGATCACATACCAGCTCGGTATGCTGAAAATCAGATG
>NZ_DAMBSA010000324.1:4086-5353 GCF_032054795.1 Pantoea sp. CTOTU49201 | reverse complement strand
CGCATGCCTACGCCGATTTCATCCCGGATGAGGATGACATTACCGTTGAACGCCTGCTGGCCGCTGATGCGGTGCTGCTGGGGAAAACCACTGCGCCGGAGTTTGGATACAGCGGCGTCGGGCATAATCCGCTGTTTCCATCACCGCGCAATCCGTGGGATCTCAGCAAAACGCCAGGCGGTTCCAGCGCCGGTTCCGGTGCGGCATTGGCAGCGCGCCTGTGTCCGATTGCCTTAGGCAGCGACGGCGGCGGTTCGGTGCGCATTCCTGCTGCGCACTGCGGCGTGTTTGGCCTGAAAGCGTCAATGGGGCGCGTACCTTTGTGGCCGGGCTGTCGCGATGAGCGTTATCCCGGCGTTTCCAGTTGGGAATCGCTGGAGCATATCGGTCCAATGACGCGTTCGGTGCGCGACAGCGCGCTGATGATGTCGGTGATGGCGGGGCCCGATATGCGCGATCGCCACTCGATTCCCTGCAATGACGTTGATTGGCTGGCCGCGCTGAATAAGCCGCTAAGTGGTCTGCGCATCGCCTTCAGCGCGGATTTCGGTTACATCGCTGTCGATCCTGAGGTGCGTGACATTGTCACACAGGCCGCACGCCGTTTTGCCCGTGAACTCGGCGCCGAGTTGGATGAGGTCGATCCCGGCATCGCCGATGAAGGTGCCACTTTTGCCGCGCTGGTGGCCTTTGAGAGCGATCTTTCCGGCATGCGTAACATGCAAGCTGAACTCGGTTCACGTATGTCACCGCATCTCAGCACCATGCTGCAACACGACTGGCGGGCTGAAACCTTTACCGACGCCAACACCACGCGTAAAAAGCTGTGCAATCAGATGTGGCGCTTTATGCAGCATTACGATCTGCTGCTGTCGCCGACGCTGGCGGTGCCGCCGTTCCCGCTCAACATGCAGGGACCGGAGATCATCGATGGCCGCATGGTGCGCAGCGATCACTGGCTCTCATTCTGCTTCCCGTTCAATTTTACCGGCCAACCGGCGGCGTCTGTTCCCGCGGGCTTTACCGCCAGCGGATTGCCGATTGGCATGCAAATCGTGGGTCGTCATCTGGACGATGGCCTGGTGCTGGCGGCAAGTGCCGCATTCGAGCGCATACAACCCTGGAATCACATCACACCTGTTTCGATCGGAGTTGCCCATGACTAACAAAAATTCACCGGCTTTAGAGCAGGAGTTCGAGCACGAACCGGTTCCGCTCAGCCATCGCCACTCGACCCGTTCGGTGTCGGCGGTGTGGTTTGGTTTCC
>NZ_DAMBSA010000324.1:0-4076 GCF_032054795.1 Pantoea sp. CTOTU49201 | reverse complement strand
TGATCCTCACCAATGCGCTGTTTGGCGGCATCATTACCTGGCATCTCGGCTTCTGGCCGGCGCTGATTGCCATTCTACTGGGCAATCTGGTGCTGTTTGCCTATGTCGGCGCGCTGAGCTGGTTCGCCGGTAATACAGGTATGAACTTCGCGCTGCAGGCGAAACGCACCTTTGGTACCAAAGGCTACATTTTGGTTTCAGGTTTCCTCTCAACCGTGGTGATCGGCTGGTACGCATTCCAGACCGGCTTAACTGGTACGGTGATCAATCAAACCTTTGGCTGGAACGCGCTGGCGGTGACGGCGTTTGCCATGGTGCTGTATACCGCCATCACCTTCCTCGGCGTGCGCGCATTGTCAGTGCTCGGCATGATCGCGGCACCGCTGTTCGTGGTGTTGGGATTGGTGGCGCTGTGGCTGATTGCTAAGGATCACGATTTCAGCACCATCACGCAGTTTACCGGCAGCAGCAGCGCAGTGGGCGCGATGAGCATGGGCACCGCCGTCACCATGGTGGTGGCCGGTTTCGCCGATTCCGGCACCATGACGGCAGATTTCACTCGCTGGTCGAAAGACGGTAAATCAGCGGTGATTGCCGCGTTCTCGGCGTTCCCGGTGGCGAACGTCATCTCTTATCTGTTTGGCGTAGTGATTGTGGCGGTGGGCGCTGCTGTCGATCCGGCGAGCAACGGCGGCAACTTCCTGCCGATGCTGATGGGCCACGGCATGTTGCTCTCGGTGATTGCCTTCCTGTTTGTGTTTATCAATCTCGGTTCAGTGTGTACGCACTGCTTGTATAACGGCGCGGTTGGTTTTAGCCATCTTTTTAGCAGCAAAATGCGCTTATGGACGGTGATCCTCGGCGTGATCGGCGGCGCGCTGGCGCTGGCTGGCGTGTGGTCCTATTTCCTTGAATGGCTGAGTTTGCTTGGCATCGTGGTGCCGCCGTTTGGCGCGGTGATGATTGTCGATTTGATCTTCATGGCGAAAATCAGCGAGCAGCGCAAATTGCGCCGTATGCGCGGCAGCGCTTTTGCCGCCTGGGCAATCGGCAGCTTGTGTGCGGTGATTGCGCATATCGCCTTCCCGCAGTTTGGTGAAGCGGTGATTGGCTTAGTCACTGCGGCTGCCAGCTATACGCTGATTGTGAAACTGAAACGTGAAAGTACGGTAAATGTGATGGAGGAAAAAAATGCCTGATTACGCCATTGATTCAACCCCTTACTCGTGGCCGTATGACGGCCGCTGCAGCCCGCATGATACCGCGCTGATCGTCATCGATATGCAAACCGATTTCTGCGGCAAGGGCGGTTACGTTGATAGCATGGGTTACGACATTGCTTTAACGCGCGCGCCGATTAAGCCGCTGCAGCAGGTGCTGGCAACGATGCGCGCATTGGGCTTCCCGATCATCCATACACGCGAAGGCCATCGGCCGGATTTAAGTGATTTGCCTGCGAATAAGCGCTGGCGTTCGAAGCGCATGCAGGCGGAAATCGGTGCGCCCGGTCCGTGCGGGCGGATTCTGGTGCGCGGTGAACCGGGCTGGGAGATTATCCCGGAACTGGCGCCGCTGCCGGGTGAAGTCATCATCGATAAGCCGGGCAAAGGTTCGTTTTATGCCACCGATCTCGAACTGATCCTGCGCAGTCGTGGCATTCGCAATCTGATCATCAGCGGCATCACCACCGATGTCTGCGTTCATACCACACTGCGCGAAGCCAACGATCGTGGCTTTGAGTGTTTAGTGTTGTCAGATTGCTGTGCGGCGACCGAGCTGAAACACCACGAGGCGGCGCTCAGCATGATCCATATGCAAGGCGGGATTTTTGGTGCAGTAGCCAGTTCGCAGACCTTGCTGGCGGGGTTGGCCAGCAAGCAAACGGCTGAAGTCGGTTAACTCTCTAGCCACCTTTCATAGTGCTCCGGCCACGCCATGGTGGGCGTGCCGGGCCTGCCCATACCAAATCCATGTCCGCCACTGCTGTAGCGATGCATCTCCACGGGCACGTGCTGGCGCTTACAGGCGTCAGCCATAATCAACGTGTTATGCGGATCGGAAATCGGATCGTCCTCCGCCTGCACCAGAAAGAAGGGCGGCGATTGCGGATTAACAAACTCCTGTACTGACCATGCGGCGTCTTCACTGGCAGGCGCATTTTTGCCCACCAGAATTTTGTGGGTTGAGGTGTGCGTGTAAGGCGGCTCCAGCGTGATGATGGGATAGATCAGCGCAGCGCGATCGGCCGTGGCGGGCAGATTATCCAGTGCATCGGTTGCCCTATACGAGCGGAAATCCGCGCGCGTGACCGCCATACCAAGCAGATGCCCACCGGCGGAAAACCCCAGCACGCTGACATGCTTTTCACGCTGCCGCACCACTCGCAGCGCGCGCTGTGCATCCTGCAGTGAAACCATCGCGCCATCTTTCCAGCCTTCATGCGGCAAGCGATAACTCAGCACATAAGCGGTATATCCGCGCGCCGTCAACCAGGCTGCGGCGGGCCAGGCTTCTTTGCCCATTTCAATGCGCGTATAACCGCCACCGGCGGCGATCAATACCGCGCGCCCATTGGGCGAGGGCGGTGTCATTACTGTGAGCGTCGGGCGTACGATATTGTGCTGCGCGCCTTTGGCTGAAATCATCAGATCGCCAGCAGGACCGCCGCCGCCCGGAGGTAAATCAGGCCACAGCGTCAAAACTTGGGTTGTTACGCTCCTTGAAGTTGCCCAGGTCAGCCCGCTGCGCGCTGCCAGCGCGGAAAGTGTCAGATACGATAAAAAGTGGCGGCGGTTCATGGCGAATCCTCATGAAATTAGAGGCTTATTGAAGCAGATAAATCAGCAGAGAAGATGAAGAGGGCGTTGCTTTGTATTACCAAATGCGACGGGGTGAGAATTAAAGGTTATAGTTACAACATACTTTAATTGTTAACTTTAATTGCTTGGTTTGGCAGCAGTGCGGTTGTCGTTCTAACAATGAAAATGGGATTGCCTGGAATCTATATCAAAAAATCATTACTAATAGATAGTTACATACAAATCATGCGTGTATATAAGCTTGAAATTTTTAAGAGGACAAAATTATGCGTGTTGTCTCAATATTTAAATATGGTAATGAACGCGCTATTTGTCTGCCGCATGACATAGATTTGGATGGTATCAACGAACTCGAAATCACTCGTGAAGGGGATACATTATTGCTGCGTCCGGTAAAGCCGAGCTGGAAGACCTTTGGGCATAAGGGAAAGGAAGAATTAGATATCCTGAGCGAGAGAGAAGATGTATTTGATGAGAGACGATTTGAACTGTGGTGACAATCGAAATTCTAGGGTCAATTAGACGCGGTCAAACATGTAACCTGAGGAGTTAAACCCATTACCATAGCTGCGCAATTTATTAATACCTAAGGAATAAGCTGCATCTCTATGCAGGTGCGCATGAATGCGCACCCTACGAAACCCTCGCCAAACAATTGTAGGGTCGCCATTAATGGCGACCGTTTTATGCTTAACAGATAGGCATCGTGACCAACGTCGCCCCTAAATCAATCTCACCCACGCATCGGTTCAGCGCGCACCGGTTTATCACCGGCAACAAAGTAATCCGCTTCGCTGCGCGGCAGCGGCTGGCGGCCACGAATGTTATCCGCGATTTTTTCGCCGATCATGATGGTGGTGGCATTGAGGTTACCGGTGATGATCAGCGGCATGATTGAGGCATCCACCACGCGCAGCGCTTCGACGCCATGCACGCGGCCTTCACCATCAACGACCGACATCTCGTCAGTACCCATTTTACAGGTGCCGCACGGGTGATAAGCCGTTTCGCCATGATTACGCACAAACTCATCCAGCTGCTCATCGGTCTGGCAATCCAGGCCTGGGCTGATCTCTTTACCGCGATATTGATCCAGCGCCGGCTGGTTAATTATCTGGCGTGTGATACGAATCGCATCGCGGAATTCCTGCCAATCCTGCTCGTGTGACATGTAGTTGAACAGAATCGCCGGATGGCGGCGCGGATCGCGTGATTTCAGGCGCACATGGCCGCGGCTCGGTGAGCGCATCGAACCAA
>NZ_DAMBSA010000323.1:0-5357 GCF_032054795.1 Pantoea sp. CTOTU49201 | reverse complement strand
CCGCGCGCCACATACATGGTGCCAAGCGTGGCGACGAATGCCGGGACGCGGAACCAGGCGATCAGTACGCCGTTGACTAATCCCACCAGCGCGCCGACCACCAGCGTCAAAATCGCCACCGCCCACACCGGCAGATAGAGCACCACGCCGAGCGCTTCGAGGTTGATGCCCTGCATCATAAATCCGGCCATCACCCCGGCGAGACCGAGCGTGGAGCCCACCGATAAATCAATGCCACCGTTGAGGATCACCAACAGCATGCCGATCGCCGGCAGACCGAAAATCGCCACGTGCGATGCCATGGTGAGGAAATTGGCGCCGGTAAAGTAGTTAGGCGACAACATTGAGAAGGTTGCAATAATCACCAGCAGCGCGATGAACGCCCGCCCTTCCAGCAGCAGGCGCGCCACATTCAGCTGCTTGTCGCTTTTTTTCTTGTTAACCACCGGCGGCGTGTCCAGCGTTTGTGTTCTGTCTGTCATACCTTTTGCTCCACTTTTCATGTCATGCCACCAGAGACTCGCCTGAAGCGGCCATAATGCGTTCTTTACTGACGCTTGCGTTGAAGATGGCGGAGATGCGCCCTTTGCTCATCACCACAATGCGATGGGCAATACTCAAACACTCGCCCACTTCCGAGGTGGTATAGACCACCGCCAGCCCCTTTTTGGCGTTCTCCGCCAGCAGGCGAAACACTTCCGCTTTGGCACCGATATCGATGCCACGGCTCGGCTCATCCAGCAGAATCACTTTGGGACGGGTGGCGAGCATTTTGCCGATCACCACTTTTTGCTGATTGCCACCGGAGAGCGATCCAATCGCCGCGTCGCCACCGGCGGTTTTCACCGTCACGTTGCGAATGCTGTCGTTAACCAGCTGTTTTTCCCGGCTTCTGGAGAGCACCAGCCCGCGCACAAAGTCGCCGATGCTGGCCAGCGACAGGTTTTCCCCCACCGACATGGTTTGTACCAGGCCATCGCGCTGCCGATCTTCTGGCACCAGCGCCAGCCCAATTTGAATGCGTTGTGAAATGGTCAGTCCGGAGATATCGGTGTCCTGCAGCAGTATATGGCCGCTGCTTTGATGCAGACGTCCGGCGATGCACTCCAGCAGCTCGGTGCGCCCCGCGCCCATCAGCCCGTAAATGCAGACGATCTCCCCGGCTTGCACCGCCAGCGATAAGTTGTCCACCAGCCGAATGCCGGTTTTGCTTTTCAGCGTCAGATCTTTAACCGTCAGCGCCGGCAGCCCGAAGTCGTAACCCTGCGGCGGCGATCCCAGATCAAAGTGATCGCCGACCATGTTGCGCACGATCCATTCGAGATCGATCTCATCGCGTTTGGCATAGGCGGTCATCACGCCATCGCGCAGCACCACCGCGCGATCGGTAATCTCCAGCGCCTCTTCAAGATGATGCGAGATATAGACAATCGCCACGCCCTGGCTGGTTAAATCGCGGATCACCTGGAACAGCACCGCCACTTCGGCTGCGCTCAGGGCTGAGGTGGGTTCATCCATGATCAGAATCTGCGAATTAACCGACAGCGCGCGTGCAATCTCCACAATCTGCTGCTGGCCCAGACGCAGGTTTTCCACTGGCGTCAGCGGATCGATCTCCTCCTCCAGCGCTGCCATCAGATGCGCCGTCACGCGCGCCTCTTCGGCATAATCGACGCCGCCCGGCTTCATGATTTCGCGGCCCATAAAGATGTTGTCGCGCACGTTCATGTTCGGCGCGAGATTCAACTCCTGATGGATAATCGAGATGCCGCAGTCCCGTGCTTCGGTGGCGGATCGAAAGGTTTTCTCCTCGCCGTTTAATAAGATTTCCCCGGTTGTTGGCGTAATCACACCAGACAAAATTTTCATCAGCGTCGATTTACCCGCGCCGTTTTCACCAAACAGCGTGGTCACTTCGCCACGACGAATTTCGAAATTGACGCCCTTCAGCGCGTGCGTGGAGCCGTACACTTTGCTGACGTTGCGCGCCTGCAGAATCACTTCGCCTTTCAGCAAGGCGGGATTGAGATTGAACGGTTTCATTTCACCTCCATGCTGACCGGCGTCACCATCCAGTTCTTCGCGTTGAGCAAACGGAACACGCCAACCACCTGCACGGTTTTACCCGGCAATGCATCGCGATCCAGCTTGTCGAGCACCGCGCTTTTCATCGCGCGATTGATCGCCGAACCGGCATTTTGATACTCGATTTGGTTGGTGAAATCGCCGAACTGAATCTTGCCGTTGGCGTCACGCAGATCGGTGCCGGTAATCGCCGGGCCGGTTTGCAGCCGCACCTGCATATCTCCCGGTAATCCGTCGATTTTCAGCGGGAAGATGCCCATCTGCCCGGCTTGTACCACGCCTGATAATTTGACGGCGAACACCGGCAACGGCGCGCCAACGCCAAACTTCTGCACCGCTTCCTGCTGATTAGCCTGCAGCGCATCGGCTAACGTTTTGGCGTCCACCGCGCGTGTTTCAACATCCTGCTGAATGGTTGGGAAGGTTTTCTGGCCGTAACTGTCCGGCGAGAATCCCTGCTCCTGCGCGTCATCGGCGGAGCCAATTTTTACCACCTTGGTGTCGAGCGCCATCGCCGCGATAACCGCGATCACCACTGCGCCGATGGCGGCGTAGCGCCGAACGCGCTTGCGGGAAATTTGCTGGGCCTGAATTGAGACATCGGACATAACGTGACCTCTCACTGACATCAGCTGCGATAATCGCGCCGATAATGTTATAAATGTGATAACTTGTGTGATGAGAATTGTGCTGATGTGACTAAATTGTCAACAGGTGGCGCGCAATTTTTTCAGGAGAGCGATCTGGATCGCTTATTTGATGTCGGTCTCGTCACAAAGCGCATTAAACCCCGCCATATAAGCCTTTATGCCGTGATGTCTCATTTCTTCTTGTGAGGTTTTACCCCCTAATCCGTGATCTGCTTCGCTATCCGAAATGAAATTTATTGGTTTTATCGAAAAATAATACAGTTGATATGTTATCTCAGTGAGAAGTGGTGTAAGACATTATTTAGCAAATTCATCACAGCCCATTAACACCTTTCCGGTGATCACGGCGATGAACAGAACTCTTCTTCTTTCGGAGGTGTACGTGGATAGTGGCGATATCATTCTGGGTCTGGATTCCGGCACCTCGGTGGTTAAAGCGGTGGCGTTTGATCTGGAAGGCACGCAACTGGCATGCGCATCGGTGCGTAACCGTTATTACCGCAGCGAAGGCGGCGCAGCGCAGCAGTCAATGAGCCAAACCTGGCAGGATGCAGTCACGGCGATACGCAAACTGGGCGAGCGTGTCGACAACCTGGCCGCGCGGGTGGTTGCCGTGGCCGTCACCGCGCAAGGCGACGGCAGCTGGCTGGTGGGTGCCAATAATCAACCTGTCGGCGATGCGTGGATCTGGCTGGATGCGCGCGCGGCACCGACGGTTGAAAAACTCAATCAACATCCGTTAGCCGCTGCGCGATTTCGCGCCACAGGCACCGGGCTCAATACCTGTCAACAGGGATCGCAGCTTGCGCACATGGATCACTTCTATCCCGAGCTGTTAGCCAACAGCGAAGTGGCGCTGCACTGCAAAGATTGGCTCTACCTCAATCTCACCGGTATTCGCGCCACCGACCCTTCCGAGGCCAGCTTTACCTTTGGCAACTTCCGCCACCAGCGTTATGACGATCAGGTGATTGCTGCGCTGGGGCTGGAACAGCGCCGCCATTTGCTACCAGAAATTATCGAAGGCACGGAAACCACGCATCCATTAACCGCTGAAGCTGCGAAGGCCACCGGTTTACGGGCCGGCACGCCAATCTGTCTCGGCTATGTCGATATGGCGATGACCGCGCTTGGCGCTGGCGTGCATACCGGTGAAGCCAACACCGCTTGCTCAATTGTTGGATCGACTGGCGTACATCTGCGCAGCGTCACCATCGATGAGGTGTGGCTTAATCCGGCGCAAACCGGCTACGTGATTCCGCTGCCGTGGCCGGGCTATGTCACCCAGGTGCAAACCAACATGGCATCAACACTCAACCTCGACTGGCTACTGAATCTGGCCAGCGATCTGCTTAACAGCTTTGGTTGCGAAATCGATCATGCCCGTTTGGTGGGACACATTGATCGCTGGCTCAACGCGGCCAAGCCCGGCAGCCTGCTCTATCACCCTTATATCTCGATTGCCGGTGAGCGCGGACCGTTTGTTAATGCCGAGGCGCGCGCCAGCTTTACCGGCCTGAGTTACACCCACAATTTTGGCGATCTGGTGCGGGCGGTGATCGAAGGCATCGGTTTTGCCGCGCGTGATTGCTATCAGGCGATGGGCAGTTTGCCGGGGGAAATCCGTTTAACCGGCGGCGCGGTGCGTTCGCAACCGCTACGCCAGATTTTATCTGCCTGCATTGGTGCGCCGGTGCGCATCAGCCAGCGTGATGAAGCCGGTGCGGCCGGTGCCGCGATGATGGCGGCGGTGGCGATTGGCGCATATCCGTCGATGGAGAGCTGCGTCAAAACCTGGGTGATGCCGCTGCTGGATGCGCCCGAAGCGCCGGCCAGCGAACTGATGCAGCGCTACAACCAGCTGTTCTCCACCTATCAGCAGATGCGTAACGATCTTCCTGCCGCCTGGCACGCGCTAAAACAGTTTTAAGGAGTAAATCATGAGTGAACACATGCTGGATCTGTTTGTGATTGGCGGCGGTATCAACGGTGCGGGTATCGCACGTGACGCCGCCGGTCGCGGCTTGTCGGTGATGATGTGTGAGAAAGATGACCTCGCGCAGGGCACCTCATCGCGCTCCGGCAAGCTGGTGCACGGCGGCCTGCGTTATCTGGAGTATTACGAGTTTCGTCTGGTGCGTGAGGCGTTAATCGAGCGCGAAGTGCTGCTCAACGCCGCGCCGCATATCATCTGGCCGATGCGGTTTGTGTTGCCGCACAGCCCAACCGATCGCCCGGCATGGCTGGTACGTCTCGGCCTGTTTCTCTATGACCACCTTGGCGGCCGTCAGAAACTGCCGGGTACGCGTTCGCTGGATTTATCGCGCGATCCCGAAGGTGCGCCGCTGCTGGACAGCTATAGCAAAGGATTCGAATACTCCGATTGCTGGGTGGATGATGCGCGGCTGGTGACGCTGAATGCGCTGGATGCTGCCGAGCGTGGTGCCACCATTCTGCCACGCACCCGCTGCGTGGCGGCAACACGTCATAACGGTAAATGGGAAATCACCCTGCAGGATGCCAGCGGCAACTCGCGTACCGTATTTGCCAAAGTGCTGGTTAACGCTGCCGGGCCGTGGGTGCTGGATATCGTTAATCAGGTAACGCACACCAAAAGCAGTC
>NZ_DAMBSA010000322.1:0-5404 GCF_032054795.1 Pantoea sp. CTOTU49201 | reverse complement strand
GACGCCATTTGGCGGCGAGTTCTCTGCTCCGCCTTCTATCGCGCCAACCTTTATGCAGCTGGATATCGCGGGTGCCTTTAACGTTGGTCTGGTGAGCGTAATCTTCGCCTTCCTGTTCGTGGACGTGTTCGATAATACTGGCACTTTGTTGGGTGTGACCAAGCGTGCTGGACTGGCGGATGAGCAGGGCAACGTGCCGAAAATGGGCCGTGCGTTGATCGCAGATAGCGCCGCCGCGCTGTTCGGCTCGCTGCTCGGTACGTCAACCACCACCAGCTATGTGGAATCTGCTGCGGGCGTCAGCGCCGGTGGCCGCACCGGTTTGACGGCAATTGTGGTGGCGATTCTGTTCCTGCTGAGCCTGTTCTTCTCGCCGCTGGCGGGCAGCGTACCGGTTTATGCCACCGCGCCAGCGCTGCTGTTTGTTGCGGTGCTGATGGCGTCTGGTCTGGCAGATATTGACTGGAAAGACATCACCACCGCCGCGCCGGTAACCGTGACTGCGCTGACCATGCCGCTGACCTACTCGATTGCCAACGGTATTGCCTTCGGATTCATCACCTGGACAGTGGTGAAACTGCTGAGCGGCCGCACCAAAGAGGTCAACCCGGCGCTGATCATTCTGTCGATTCTGTTTGTTATCAAACTGGGCTGGCTGAGCGCGTAAATGTTACTAAACGGAAGCCCGCTCGGGCTTCCGTGTCTGCTGTTGCATCCCTTCGTTTATTTTCTGCGTGTCACCTCGCAATCCTTTTTGATGCTCACTTTCCTTCAATCTCAAAACGGCCCAGGCTGTGCGTGTTGTTTAAACCTGCCCGCAAAAAATGTGCTTTGAATGGCGGGATCGTGGAATGTTAATGCTGCGCAAATCTGTTTCACTAACGGCGTGGTGGAACGATTGAGCAACGCGACGGAAGAGGACTCGGTGATGGATTACCCCATTAGCAATACAACTCGTGTGTTCCCACCGCTTATTTTTGACGTTGGAAACAAAGGAGATCATCAAATGGAACAATTAACCAAACGGGTTGAACAGCTGGAAAAAACCACGCAGCAGATTCAGACAGATGTTGCGGTGCTAACGGCGCGTTCAGAACATTTTGCCACCAAAGCGGATATCGAAAAGGTCAGAGCCGAGCAGGGCGTAATGCGTGTGGAGATCATGGGCGAGCTGGGGGCGCTGGAACAGCGTATCGATAAAAAGTTTGAGCGGATGGAAGAGAAGTTCGACCAAAAATTCGACAAAATCGATAAAAAGTTCGAAAGAATAGATGAAAAATTCGAGAGGATTGACGAGAAGTTTGAAAGAGTTGATCAACGATTCAATCAGTTGGAGGATAAAATATCTGCCTTCAATAACAGTATAACCTGGAAAATCATGATCCCGACCGGCCTTCTGGTGCTGGCGTGGTTTGTGCAGAATATCGTTTTGAAAATGTCATGACGCGCTTTAGTGCAGTGTTCCGGCCCTGTAAGGGCCGGAAATCCATCATCATTACCTGAACGGTGGCTCGTTAAAGGTTCTTAACTTCCTTGAATGCAGCTTATCCCCTTCAGCTCGCAGCAGTTCCACCGCGCAGATGCCGATCTGCAGATGCTCTGAAATCGCACCTTCGTAGAAACGGTTTGCCTGGCCCGGTAGCTTGATTTCGCCATGCAGCGGTTTATCGGATACGCATAGCAAGGTGCCGTAGGGCACGCGGAAGCGGTAACCCTGTGCGGCGATGGTGGCGCTTTCCATATCAACCGCAACGGCGCGGCTCAGGTTGAAGCGCAGCGCAGAAGCGGAGTAACGCAGCTCCCAGTTACGGTCATCGGTGGTGACCACGGTGCCGGTGCGCAGGCGCTGCTTAACTTCTTCACCGGGCATGCCGCTCACCGCTTTGGTGGCGTCATACAGTGCGCGCTGCACTTCGGCGATGCTGGGGATTGGGATATCTGGCGGCAGTACGCTATCCAGTACGTGGTCGTCGCGCAGGTAGGCATGCGCCAGCACATAGTCGCCGATGGTCTGGCTTTCGCGCAGTCCACCGCAGTGGCCAATCATCAGCCAGGCGTGCGGGCGAATCACCGCCAGATGGTCACAGATGGTTTTGGCATTGGACGGGCCAACGCCGATGTTCACCAGCGTAATGCCGCGACGATTCGGTGATGTCAGGTGCCAAGCCGGCATTTGGTGCTTCTTCCACGCCAGATCGGACATCATCGCCGTCGGGTCTTGAGTATCGGCGGTGATCACCACTTCACCGGCGCAGGCCAGGCTGTCGTAATGCGTGTTGGGATCCTGTACTTGCTCAATCGCCCAGCGCACGAACTCGTCAACGTAGCGCGTGTAGTTAGTGAACAGCACGAACGGCTGGAAGTGCTCTACGCCGGTGCCGGTGTAGTGGCGCAGGCGAGCCAGTGAGAAATCGGTGCGCAGCGCGTCAAAGTGCGACAGCGGGAAAATCGCATTGGCGTGGAACAGGCCGTCGGCGGTTTCATCACCGATTTGCGACAGTTCGGTGGTCGGGAAATGGCGTGCGATGCTGGCGCTCATTGAGCGGTCCAGTGACAAGCCATCAATCACATAAGGATAAGGAATTTCCTGCTGTGATGGCGCGACCTCAATCAGCACGTCGTACTCTTTCTCCAGCATCTGCAGCTGCTCGCTGAGATAGTGGCGCAGCAGCGCCGGGCGCGTGATGGTGGTGCTGTAGCTGCCGGTATGGGTAAAACGTCCCCATGCGCGGGTGCGATTTTTCTGCGGGCCTTCACCCAGCCAGGTGATGCTCAGCTGCGGATAAACAAACAGCCCTTGCTGGCGAGCGGCTTCATCCGGCAATTGTCCGCTGGTGGTGAAATCGCGAATAGCGTTGCGCAGCGCATCAACGGCTGCATGGTACAGGCGTTCTAATTCGTCCAGCGCTTGCTGGCTGCTCAATCCGTTCCGTTGTGTATTCATGGGTTCTCCTTCAGGAAACGTGGACCGTTTTCACCAGAGCATAGCGGATAAACCCAGCGCGACGATGAAGAATCTGTGATCGACCGCATTCTGCACCATCACGGTGCTGGTGTGTGGCGTAACCACAGCTATGTTTATGATCAGCAGGGATGTTACATCGCGTGTCTCCTGTTCTGGAGCGATGCCCGAGTAATAAATCGTCCACCTTCGCGGTATTGGCGAGCTTATTGCTTAGTTTTCAACCGTGGCCTTAATGAATCGATGTCTTTACTGAAAGAAGGTCGCCATGAATGGCGACCCTACGGGTTTGTGGGCCGCATGCTGTTTTGCCAAAGTTTCAGAAATTGATTTCTCCCATGCCGTGGTATGGCTCCGTTCCTGACCCGTTGAGGATTGAAAGCATGTCTTTGAAATTCATAAAACACCCAATGAAGGTGGCGATTGCAGGTTGTTTAAGCGTGGCCTTTTACGCTCAGGCAGATATTAAAATTGGTGTGGCCGGTCCGTTCTCTGGGCCCAATGCGACGTACGGCGCGCAATACTGGAAAGGCGCGAGCCAGGCTGCGGAGGATATCAATGCGGCGGGCGGCATCAACGGCGAGAAAATCGTGCTGGTGCAGGGCGATGACGCTTGTGAACCGAAACAGGCGGTATCCGTCGCTAACCGTCTGGTTGATCAGGATAAGGTGATGGCGGTAGTCGGCCACTTCTGCTCCTCATCCACCATGCCTGCCTCGGAAGTCTATGATGAGGCCGGCGTGCTGGCGATCACCCCCGGATCAACCAACCCGAAAATTACCGAACGCGGCATGAAAACCATGTTCCGCATGTGTGGCCGTGATGATCAGCAGGGCGCTATCGCTGCGGATTACATCATCGACAAGCTCAAAGCCAAGAACGTGGTCATTATTCATGACAAAGACACTTACGGCCAGGGGTTAGCGGATGCCACCAAAGCCTCGCTTGAAAAGCGTGGTGTGAAAGAAGTTTTGTATGAAGGCTTGTCGCGCGGTGAGAAAGATTTCAATGCGTTGGTAACCAAAATTGGCGCGCTGAAACCGGACGTGGTCTATTTCGGTGGCTGTCATCCGGAGGCCGGTCCGCTGGTGCGCCAGATGCGTGAGCAGGGCGTTAATGCCGCCTTCTTCTCCGGTGACTGCATCGTAACTGAAGAGATGGTGACGGCAGCAGGCGGCCCGCAATACACCAAAGGCGTCTACATGACCTTCGGCAATGACCCGCGCACCATCGCCGATGGCAAAGCGGTGATCGACAAATTCCGCGCCAGCGGATTTGAGCCAGAAGGTTACACCTTGTATGCCTACGCCTCCGTGCAAACGCTGGCGGCTGCTTACAAAGCGGCCGGTAAAGACAACGCTAAGGCCAGCGACTGGCTGAAAGCCAACAGCGTCGATACCGTGATGGGCAAAAAAGCCTGGGACAGTAAAGGCGATCTCAAAGTGTCGGATTACGTCGTGTATCAATGGGACGACAAAGGCAAGTATCACCAGCTGTAATGTGCCACGCGGCCCCGCGCGCTGCGGGGCCATTCGCGATTGAGCGCGAGGTGTGCGCTCCCATTGAGTACGAGACGACATTATGGACGCCTTCTTCTTACAGCAGCTGATCAACGGTTTAACGCTCGGTGCCGTATATGGTCTGATCGCCATCGGTTACACCATGGTTTACGGCATCATCGGCATGATCAACTTCGCCCACGGCGAGGTGTATATGATCTCCGCCTATCTGTGTGCCATTGGCTTATCGCTACTCAGCTTTTTCGGCATTCACTCCTTCCCGCTACTGATTTTCGGCACCTTAATTTTCACCATCATTGTCACTTCGGCTTACGGCTGGGCGATTGAGCGTATCGCTTATCGGCCGCTGCGTAACTCGACGCGCCTCGCACCGCTGATTTCGGCGATCGGTATGTCGCTGATTCTGCAGAACTACGTGCAGCTTAGTCAGGGACCGAATCAACAGGGCATTCCCACGCTGCTTACAGGCGTGTTGCGCATGGAGTTTGATGGCGGCGTGGTGCAAATCACCTGGACCAAAATCTTCATCCTGATCGCCGCATTTTGCGGTATGGCGCTGCTGACCTGGATTATCCAGTACACCAAACTCGGGCGTATTTGCCGCGCGGTGCAGCAGGATCGGCGTATGGCCTCGATTCTCGGTATCAATACCGATCGCGTTATCTCGCTGGTGTTCGTGATTGGTGCGGCGATGGCCGGATTGGCTGGCGTGCTGGTGACCATGAATTATGGCACCTTTGATTTTTACGCCGGATTTATCATAGGCATCAAAGCCTTTACTGCGGCGGTGCTCGGCGGCATCGGTTCACTGCCAGGCGCGATGCTCGGAGGTTTGCTGCTGGGCGTCGCGGAAGCGCAGTTCGCTGGCATGGTGAATTCTGACTACAAAGATGTGTTCTCGTTTTCGCTGCTGGTGGTGATT
>NZ_DAMBSA010000321.1:0-5465 GCF_032054795.1 Pantoea sp. CTOTU49201 | reverse complement strand
GTTGGGCTGGCGCAAGGCCCGGGAGTGAAGAGGGCGCGGCCAGGCGTCCTCTTCTCGGGCGCCGCACAAAGTTACTGCAACTGCCCCAGCACATGGCGAACGAAAGTTGCTCCGCGCCTAACTGAGCGGCATCTCACCGCTATATACCATTGTCGGCATATCTCATGCGAAATCGGCATCGGTCATTTGGCGCGCGCGGGTTAGGCTGGGGTTTTGCGCGATGGGATAAAACACAATGAAAAGAGCAGCTTTGGCACTATTGATCGTGGCAGCGGGCAGCGCGGTAGCGGCAGAACCCGTGACGCTACGCATTGCCGATCAGAAGGGAAACATGCACGCGGAAATGGCCGCGGCGCAGCAGTTGAACAACCTCAATTATAAAATCGAATGGGCTGAGTTCCCGGCGGCGGCACCGCTGGCGGAAGCGCTGAATGCCGGTGCGGTGGATGCCGGTATTATCGGTGATGCGCCGCTGCTGTTCTCGCTGGCGGCGGGTTCGCAGGTGAAAGCGGTGGCGGTGAGTAAGTCGATACCCGAAGGATTGGCGGTGCTGGTCAGCCCGGATTCGCCCATCAAAACCGTGGCCGAGCTGAAGGGTAAAAACATCGCCACTGGACGCGGATCGATTGGCCATTTTGAGGCGCTTAAAGCGCTGGAGCAGGCGGGCGTCAGCGATAAAGACGTCAAGTGGCGCTTCTTAACGCCGGCGGATGCGCGCATTGCGCTGGCTAACGGTTCGGTGGATGCCTGGTCAACGTGGGATCCCTACACCGCGCTGGCGGAAGTGACCCATACCGGCCGCGTGCTGGTGAACGGCGTTGGCCTGTCCAGCGGCAACAGTTTCCTCGCCGCTACCGACGCCGCGTTGCAGGATGAGGCCAAACGCGCGGCGCTGCAGGATTATGTTAATCGTTTAGCGGCTGCCGATCGCTGGGCCAACAGCCATGTCGATGAGTACTCCACCACACTGGCGAAAATTATCGGTTTCCCGAAAGAAGCGGCGGCGAAATCCTTCTCACGCCGCAAATCGCACTGGCAGAGCATTGATGATGCCACCATCGCCCAGCAGCAGGAGACCGCCGATTTCTACCAGAAATACGGTTTGATCCAGCAGCATCTGGATGTGAAACCAACCTTTTATCACGGCTTAAAGGTTGCGCAGAACTAACCCTTTGTGCGCCCGTATTTGGCGAAACAGCAGCGCGCGCGTAGCATGGCGGCATGTTGTTTCGCCAAAGATCTCCCCATGTTGCTAAAAACCTTCGACGGTCATAACGACCTGCTTCTCAATCTGTGGCTGCATCATCGCGATGATCCGGCGCAGGCATTTTTTCACGGCATCGAAAAGGGCCACCTCGATTTTCCGCGCATGCAGCAGGGCGGTTTTGCCGGTGGGCTGTTCGCGATGTTTGTGCCGCCACAGCGTTATGTCACAGAGGTCGCGCCGCAGCGAGCGGAGGAAAATCTCGATCCGCTCGAGATTCTCTGGCAGCAGCTCGACATCCTGAAAACGCTGGCGGCGCAATCTGACGGGCGGGCGCGTTTATGCCTCCGTGCCGCTGATATTGCTGCCTGTCGCGCGGACGGTGTGCTGGCGCTGGTGGCGCATATTGAAGGCGCAGACGGGTTTGATGGCGATGGCGTCGCGCTTGATGCGTTTTACAAAGCGGGCGTTCGCAGCATCGGGCCGTTCTGGAATCTGCCTAATCGCTTTGGCGAAGGCGTCAGTGGATCATTCCCCAGCTCGCCGGACACAGGACCGGGCTTGACCGAACAAGGCGAGCAATTGATCGCCGCAGCCAACCGCCTTCGCATGTTGATCGATATGTCGCACATGAACGAGAAAGCCTTCTGGGACACCGCGCGCCTGTCAACTGCACCGCTGGTGGCGACGCACTCCAATGCGCACGCGCTCTGTGCGCAGCCGCGCAATCTCACTGACGATCAGCTGCGCGCCATCCGCGACAGCGGCGGCGTGGTGGGCGTAAACTTTGGCAACGCTTTCCTGCGCAGCGACGGAAAACGCGACAGCGACACCGCATTGATCGAAATTGTTAAACATGTTGAGCACCTGATCGCGATAATGGGCCGCGATCATGTGGCGCTGGGCTCCGATTTTGACGGCATCAGCGTGCCTGATGCGCTGAAAGATGTCAGCGGATTACCGCATCTTTATGCGTTGTTGCGTTCGTTCGACTACGATCAAACAGCACTTGAGCAGCTCGCATGGGGCAACTGGCAGCGCGTGTTGCAACAAATTTGGCAGGATTAGCACAATTCCCTTACCGAATCAGGGTTGATCTGCTCGCTACATTGGCGCAACATCTGCGCGCGTACGGATTGCGATGTGATCTACGTCACAGCCGCAATCCTCTTCAGCAGAGATTTCTCTGCGTTTTAGCTTTAAGAGGAAGACCATTATGTGGAAAAAACCTGCGTTTATTGACCTGCGTCTGGGCCTGGAAGTGACTCTGTACATCTCCAACCGCTAAGACTTCTGCCCGCCGTTCGTGCGGGCATTTTGTTTTCTCTCTCTGGTCAACTTTCATGTTTATTAAAGTCCTCGGTTCAGCGGCGGGCGGCGGCTTCCCGCAGTGGAACTGCAACTGCGCCAATTGCAGCGGCCTGCGTAACGGCAGCATTCAGGCGCAGGCGCGCACCCAATCTTCAATCATTGTCAGCGACAACGGTGAAGATTGGGTGCTGTGTAACGCCTCGCCGGACATCAGCCAGCAAATTGCCCACACGCCAGAACTGATCAAAAAGGGTGTGGTGCGCGGCACGGCGATTGGCAGCATTATTCTGACCGACAGCCAAATCGATCACACCACCGGCTTGCTGAGCCTGCGCGAAGGTTGCCCACATCAGGTGTGGTGCACGCCGGAAGTGCATGGCGATCTCACCAGCGGCTTCCCGATTTTCACCATGCTGCAGCACTGGAATGGCGGCTTGCAGCATCATGCGTTAATGCCGCTGGAACCGTTCCGCGTCGATGTCTGCCACAGTTTGCAGTTCACCGCGATTCCGATTCTCAGCAACGCGCCACCGTATTCGCCGTATCGCGATCGCCCGCTGCCGGGCCACAACGTGGCGCTGTTTATTGAAAACACCGCCAACGGCCAAACGCTGCTGTACGCGCCGGGCCTTGGTGAGCCGGATGCGGTGATCATGCCGTGGCTACAAAAAGCCGATTGCCTGTTGATTGATGGCACGGTGTGGCAGGACGACGAGCTGCTTGCCACCGGCGTCGGCAAAAATACCGGCAAAGCGATGGGCCACTTAGCGCTGGCCGAAGAACAAGGTTTAATGGCGCTGCTGGCCGCGCTGCCGGCCAAACGCAAGATTTTGATTCACATTAACAACACCAATCCGATCCTTAATGAGCAATCGCCGCAGCGCGCCTATCTGACGCAGCAGGGCATTGAAGTGAGTTGGGATGGTATGGCGATTCATCTGCAGGAGTTTGCATCGTGATCATTACTGAAGCGTTATCGCCCGCCGCGTTTGAGCAGGCGCTGCGCGATAAAGGCGCGTTCTACCACATTCATCATCCGTATCACATTGCCATGCACAACGGCGATGCGACGCGCGAGCAGATTCAGGGCTGGGTGGCGAACCGCTTCTATTATCAGACCAATATTCCGCTGAAAGATGCGGCGATCATGGCGAACTGCCCGGATGCGGCGACGCGGCGAAAATGGGTGCAGCGCATCCTCGATCACGACGGCAGCAACGGACACGAAGGCGGCATTGAAGCCTGGCTGCAGTTAGGTGAAGCGGTGGGCCTGGATCGTGAGGTGTTGCTGTCGGAGAAGCTGGTGCTGCCGGGCGTGCGCTTTGCGGTGGACGCCTACGTTAACTTTGCGCGTCGTGCCAACTGGCAGGAAGCGGCCTGCAGCTCGCTCACCGAACTGTTCGCGCCGCAGATTCATCAGTCGCGCCTCGACAGCTGGCCGCAGCACTATCCGTGGATCAAAGAGGAAGGCTATTTCTACTTCCGCAGCCGTCTGAGCCAGGCGAACCGCGATGTGGAGCATGGACTGGCGCTGGCGCTTGAGGTGTTCACCAGCGCCGAACAGCAGAATCGCATGCTGGAGATCCTGCAGTTCAAGCTCGATATTCTCTGGACCATGCTCGATGCCATGACCATGGCGTATGCGCTGCAACGTCCGCCTTATCATACGGTCACCGATCAGGTGTCCTGGCACAGCACAAGACTGGTATAACAACATGAAAGATAATGTGATTCCGGCTTTCCGTCGCGGCTACCGCATGCAGTGGGAAGCGGCGCAAGACAGCCATGTGGTGCTTTATCCTGAAGGCATGGCCAAACTGAACGAAACCGCTGTGGCGATCCTCGAACTGGTGGATGGCAAACAGGATGTGGCGGCGATCGTTGCCACGCTGGATGCGCGTTTCCCGGACGCGGGCGGCGTTGGCGATGACGTTAAAGAGTTCCTGCAATCAGCCATCGAACAAAAATGGATACAGTGTCGTGAACCCGAGTAAAAGCGTGACGCCGCCGCTGTGGCTGCTGGCAGAACTGACCTATCGCTGCCCGCTGCAGTGTCCGTATTGTTCCAATCCGCTGGATTTTTCCCAGCAGGAGAAAGAGCTGACCACCGAACAGTGGATTGAGGTGTTTCGTCAGGCGCGTGCCATGGGCAGCGTGCAGCTCGGTTTTTCCGGCGGCGAACCGCTGACGCGTAAAGACCTGCCGGAACTGATTCGCGCCGCGCGCGATCTCGGTTTCTACACCAACCTGATCACCTCCGGCATTGGCCTAACGGCGAAAAAACTCGACGCCTTTGCTGATGCCGGGCTCGATCATATCCAGATCAGTTTCCAGGCCAGCGATGAAACGCTCAATGCCGCGCTGGCCGGGTCGAAAAAGGCCTTCCAGCAGAAGCTGGAGATGGCAAAAGCGGTGAAAGCGCATGGTTATCCGATGGTGCTGAACTTCGTGCTGCATCGTCACAATATCGACCAGATCGACAAAATCATCGATCTCTGTATCGAACTGGAAGCCGACGATGTCGAGCTGGCAACCTGTCAGTTCTACGGCTGGGCGCAGCTGAATCGCGAAGGTTTGCTGCCGACGCGCGAACAGATCGCCAACGCCGAAGCGGTGGTGGCCGATTATCGTCAGCGCATGAGCGCCACCGGTAATCTCACCAATCTGCTGTTCGTGACGCCGGATTACTACGAAGAGCGCCCGAAACCCTGCATGGGCGGTTGGGGATCGATCTTCCTCAGCGTCACGCCAGACGGCACCGCGTTGCCGTGCCACAGCGCGCGTCAGCTGCCGGTCGAGTTCCCTTCGGTGCTGGAACGCACGCTGGACGATATCTGGTACAACTCGTTTGGTTTCAACCGCTATCGCGGCTTTGACTGGATGCCGGAACCCTGTCGCTCCTGCGAGGAGAAAGAGAAAGACTTTGGCGGCTGCCGCTGTCAGGCCTTTA